>JBKJSQ010000153.1:0-6419 GCA_046594495.1 Minisyncoccia bacterium
ATATAGCAACACCCTGATAGGAGACAATTCGATGATTACGGGCGGTATCACGACCGGCGGTGGAAATATTGGCCTTGGCTCCAACGTATTCTTCCCTTCGCAAACTGCAAACCTTCAGCTCAACATCGGCAACCTCATCTTCGGCACACTCCCTGCAACGTCTACTGGATGGTCGTTGCCCACATCCGGCACCGTCGGTATCGGCACCACGTCGCCAACATCGAAGTTCGGCATCGCAGCGAATAATGGCGACACGCTCACGACACTCTTCCAGATTTCGTCTTCGACTTCGAACTCGACGACTACACTCTTCGCAATCTCAAATACCGGCGCACTCACACAGCTTGGCGGCGCATCATCCTCGTTCTCCAATGGATTCAATATCGCCACCGGCTGCTACGCGGTAAACGGCTCGTGTCTCTCGGGAGCGGCTGGTGCCACCGGTGCAACGGGTGGATTCAGACTCACGGCCGTGTATGCCACATCAACCGTCGGCACCTCAACCGTGCAATTTACCGGATCTGTGGGATCAGCACCGGCCTACAACCTTGCTACCGGTGTACTCACGCTTCCGTCTAGTGCAAATTACATCGTTGCCGAAGTTTGGGGAGGAGGCGGAGGAGGAGGTGCCGCTATTACAAACAACGGATCAAGCGGATTTGCATCAAATTTCGGAGGTGTGGCAACCTCAACCGGCGGAGGCGGTGGTACGACGAGCGGCTGCTCCGTGTGTGCGGGAGGCGCCGGTGGTACTGGCCAAGGTGGAGATATAAACCTACTCGGAAGCGGCGGGGGGACTGGCTTTGTAGGCTCATCCGCTGTCACCGCCTATTCTATTGGCGGTTACGGTGGCGCTGCACCACGGGGTGGAGGCGGTAGCGCAGGTGGTGCAGAGGGCACTGCCGGAAATGCAGGATCTATTTTTGGCGGTGGCGGTGGCGGTGGAGTTGCATCTACCAACGGGGGTGCAGGTGCAGGCGGTGGCGGTGGCGGGTACACTCAGAAAACATTCACCACACTAGCGAGTACATATCAGTTCGTCGTTGGGGCCGGAGGGGCAGGTGGTGCGGCTGGTACGCAGGCAGGCGGCAAAGGCGGGGCCGGAGGCATTGTGATTTCCATTTACGAACCCACTACGAATATTCTCTGGGGCACCATTGCGACTTCTACCGCAACCGGGCAGATTGCATTCTACGAAGCTAACAACAGTACGACAGTCAGCGCGACCTCATCACTTATCATTAATACCACCACCGGCAATATCGGAATCGGTGCAACTTCGACACCAGGATCACTCCTTTCTCTAAATGGTATTGCCAACTTCACCACTGCAACGTCATCATTTTACGGAACCGGCGGCGTGAACATCGCATCCGGCTGCTACGCGGTGAACGGCACGTGTCTCACTGCAGGGGGAAGCTCGGCATCATCAACACTCTTGGCCGACCTCAACACATTTACCAATCGCCAGCAGTTCAACAGCGGATTCCTCTCGCTCGCAACCACCACCATCGGCGATGGTACTGCAATTGGGGGTCTCACGATTTCTGGTGGAGCGACAACAACAGGGAATGCGTATTTCGCATCGAGTGTAGGAATCGGCACAACTTCCCCGTATCGAGCACTCTCCGTCGTAGGCACCACTACCTCAACTGGTGGATTCAATGTGGACGGTAATACAATCCTCCTGAGTTACCTTGGTTCCCCAGCGATTTCAGTTGCAGGTACTTTAAACTTCTTCGCGGGTATTGGAGCTAACGGATCCACAACAAAATCGACCGCGAGCAATCAAGAAAATGTTTTTATAGGTAATCTGGCAGGGCACGGGGTTACGAGTGGTTACAACGTCTACATTGGTTCGTTGGCAGGAAGGAGTGAACTTACTGCGAATTCAGGATCCAATAATACCGGAGTCGGTTACTCAACGCTCAACGAAAACACAACAGGTGGTTCAAATAGTGCGTTCGGAGCATTGTCACTTCGGAAGAATACAACCGGGTTTAACAATAGTGCATTCGGTGGAGCGCTTTCTGAAAATACGACAGGGAGCCAAAATAGCGGATTTGGCGGCGGGGTCCTTGGGCTAAATACAACTGGAAGCAATAACAGCGCCGTCGGATTTCAGGCTCTCAACCGCAGCACTGCTAGCATCAACAACGCTGCACTCGGGTATCGTGCGGGCTTCAGCGTTACGACCGGCTACAGTAACACGCTCATTGGCGATAACACTACAACGAACAACACCATCACCACCGGCGGCGGCAACATCGGACTGGGCTCCAACGTGTTCTTCCCATCCGCTACCGCCAACAGCCAGCTCAACATCGGCAACCTCATCTTTGGCACGCTTCCAGCAACATCAACCGGATGGAGTCTCCCAACATCTGGCACCATCGGCATCGGAACCACATCGCCATATAGTAAGTTCGGTATTGCGCTCAATAGCGGCGATACGCTTGCGAATGCTTTCATTATTTCAAGCTCTACCCTCACCGCGACGTCCACATTGTTTGTCGTTGATCGCAACGGCAACGTGGGCATCGGCACATCGTCACCGGCTGCTAAGTTCGCAATCAATGGGGGCAATGTTCTCCAGGTAGCTTCAGGCAACCCGACTCTTAAGGGCACCTACGACACGACCGGCAATGCCGTCGACGTCGCGGTCTCGGGAAAGTATGCGTATGTAGCGGACTTTAATTCCGGCCTCCATGTCATGGACATCTCAAACCTCGCCGCGCCATTACTTGTGAGCTCCTACAATACGAGCGGTGCCGCCCAGGGAGTGACCGTCTCGGGCAAGTACGCATATGTTGCGGACGGTTCCGCCGGCCTCCGAGTCATCGACGTTTCCAATCCGGCGGCCCCGTCGCTCGTGGGAACATACTTCACGAGTGGACAAGCCCAAGGCGTCACCGTCTCGGGCAAGTACGCGTATGTGGCGAACTTCACTTCCCTCCAAATCATCGACATCTCAAATCCTGCCGCTCCATCACTCGTGGGTGCCTACGCAACGGTCGGTACTGCAGAGGATGTCACCGTCGCCGGCAGCTACGCGTATGTAGCGGGGTCCGGATCCGGCCTCTATATCATCGACATCTCAAATCCCGCCGCTCCATCACTCGTGGGTACCTACGATACAAGTGGGTCTGCCCAAGGCGTCACCGTTTCCGGTAAATACGCGTATGTGGCGGACCAATTCTCCGGCCTCCAGATCATCAACATCTCAAATCCTTTCGCGCCATTACTTGTGGGCACCTATAACACGAGCCACATTGCCACCGACGTCACCATCTCAGGTGCGTACGCGTTTGTCGCAGACTCCGCAGACGGGCTCCATGTGATCGACATATCTAGCTCCACCGCCCCATCGCTCGTAGGTACCTACGACACGAGTGGTGATGCTACCGCCGTCACCGTCTCTGGCAAGTACGCATATGTGGCGGACAACCTTTCCGGTCTCCAAGTGATCGACATAAATGGTGCGGAGTTTCCGACGCTCTCAGCAGGTAACATAGAAACCGGTATTCTCAACGTGACTGACAATGCAATCGTCGGAGGTGACATCTTTGCACAGGGCGGACTCAACGTTGGTATCTCCGGCATCTTCTCCCGCGGTACCATCTCAGCCTACGTTGCGTCCACCACACAAACCAACGCAGTCGTTGCCAACTTCATGGGGGGCAACGTAGGAATCGGCACATCATCGCCAACTTCAATGCTGTCTATATTCAAACCATACGGTAGCGCGAATTCGGTACTGTTCTCCATCGCATCATCAACGAACGCAACGGGAACAGTGAGCACGAATTTCCTCTCGGTATCATCCACTGGCTTCGGTACGACCACGCTCTCAGGCTTGAACGTCTCTGGCTCAGCAACTTCGACTTCAAACGTCGGATTCAACATCACCACCGGCTGCTACGCAGTAAACGGCACGTGTCTTACAGCCTTCAACGGCACCGCAGCATCATCAACACTCTTGGTCGACCTCAACACATTTACCAATCGCCAGCAGTTCAACAGCGGATTCCTCTCGCTCGCAAGCTCCACAATCGGTGGTGGCACGGCGCTCACTGGCCTTACCATCTCTGGTGGGGCGACAACTACCGGACTCTCAATTTTGCAAGGTGGCATATTCTCGCTCGCGTCATCTACCATCGGTAACAACACATCAACAGGCGGTCTCACAATCTTCGGAGGTGCAACAACGACGGGCAACGCCTACTTTGGCGGCAACGTCGGTATTGGGACTTCTACTCCGTGGGGAAAGCTCGAGGTTGTGGACTCATCTGCTGCAACCACAACAGCGCTCTACATAACGAATTTCCGGTCGGCTACGTCGTCGACGAGCGTAGGGCTCGCGTTCCGAACCAATGATGTGACGAATAACGGCACAACGACCGCGTCAATCTCGAGCGTGCTCATGCAGAACTTTGGTCTCGGCAAAGGTGATCTCGTGTTCTCAACGCTGAACTCGGGTGCGGTAACCGAAGCAATGCGCATCACATCTGCCGGTTACCTCGGCGTGGGCACCACAAGCGCAACCACGAAGCTTGCCGTCTCGCAGACCACCTCGAATCCGCAGTTCGCAATCGGCTACAATGCGGGAACCGATTTCCAGATGCGCGTTGATTCTGCGGGCGATTTGAATGCGCACGCTTCAGGTAACGATGTTTACTTTGTAAACGACAACCTGTGGGTCTGTACCGGCGGCACCAACACCACGAATGCATGTCCATCCGGTACTCCGACCGGCCAAGGCAACCTCATTGTTGCCAACAAAGTAGGTGTCGGCACCTCGACGCCGGCGATGAATTTGGAGGTGCAGATGAGCGCAACCAACTTCCCCGGGATCAATATAGGGGAAATTAATACCACGAACCGTCGTGCAACGATCGGATTCGGTATTAATGCCGCAGGAAATACGGGCTGGATTATGGGCCAAGGATTGAACGCAAATACGGTCAAGGACTG
This sequence comes from Minisyncoccia bacterium, assembly GCA_046594495.1. GTDB lineage: Bacteria > Patescibacteriota > Minisyncoccia > Phycocordibacterales > UBA2100 > UBA10103. The sequence continues at coordinate 4,975 of JBKJSQ010000153.1, forward strand.
GTATCTGATCGACCTGACATCTGGCGTAACGCGGCTGCATTTGGACACGAGTGGTAACTTTGGAATCGGTACAACAACATCTCAGAATACCGGCGTGACTATTCAGAATAAGCTCTACGTTGCGAACGGGTATCCAGCCACCATGGGTCTCGCAACCTCGACCTTCGTCGGAGACATCCGCATCACCGGCAAGCTCGACGTGTCGACAATCGACCCTGTCTATACTGTCGACGACGTGAAGTACGCAACCTATGGCCACTCCACCATCGGAATTCACGAAGAAATACTTGAAACGATTGATGTGACCAAATTGAATACAGAGACAGGGAAGTACGAATACGTGATTGCATTCGATACCCTCGATATGGGCTCCGATCTCTGGCTCTTCTATCAGATTTCTGATTACGGGGAATCATGGAAGCAGCTCGTGGTTTCGCTCACGCCATCGTTCGACGGACGGGTTTTTTACAAAAAGATTCCCGGAGAGAATAAGCTCGTGATTACAACAGATCAGCCGGGCGAGGTGTCGATGCGACTCGCTGCCAACCGATTCGACTGGGCGAAATGGCCAACAATCCGCCCGGATCAGGAAGACAAATCGTACCAGGGCTTCAAGCTGCAATCGAAGCGCCCAGTTTCCCAAGCTGCATCCGCTGCATCTGCGCTTGAAGCGCAGACAAACGTTGTCGCCGAACAATAGACACAGAAGTACTGGCAATCTCAGTCAACGCCTACATCTGTAGGCCACTAGAACGTGTCGACCCCACGATGATAGGCTTGTGCTTCAAACAGCATGGTTGAAAGCGAGGTAGGGGAGTCAAAGAGAGTAAATACTTCGTCGCCCAAGATTTTTCGTTCCGGTCGCGCTGAGCCCGTGTGTTCCTGTAGACTCGAATATGCGTAGCCGCGAAGTTTCTCCTCGATCACTCCAAGATTGCCCGCGCCCGTTTTCCAATTCGGCTCCCACAACTCAATGGGATTCATGTGCACATAATTAATCGCATGTTTAAAATATCGGTCCGAAGAGAGATGTGATGATTTGTACGTGCCACCAAACAAGGCTCCCGCACGGTCGTTCCGTTGATTGAAATACATCGTGTATCCGGTGAATACCTTTTGCATAAAAGTAGCAAGACCACCCTCGGTATTCTCTTTCACAATAAAATGCACATGATTCGGCATAAGACAATATGCCCCGATTTCAATCAGTGGCTTCGTTTGCAGCATGTGCTCACTTTGCAGCGCGCGTGCGAGAGACGCGTTGCGGAGGTTTGATGGCACGAGCGATTTCATGCCGTTTGATAGATAGCACAAGAGGAGAAACCGCTCGTAATCCCGGGTATCTTGAAATACGACTCGTCGATCAACACCGCGATTGTAGCAGTGGTACCACTCACCGACTGCAATAGGAACGCGCCGTGTCATGCGAAAATTCTAGCATATGC
>JBKJSQ010000077.1:0-4017 GCA_046594495.1 Minisyncoccia bacterium
CTTCCTGCAATGATAAGCCGGATTTTGTTCCCTCTTTGATCGAGCGAGCTGATCTAGAGTTGAGCAATCATGTATCTGGGATGTGCGTTACCGCACACCTCGAGCGATTCTTTCGTCAGGTCCAATTGGTTCCCGACGAACACGATCTTGCACGTAGGTAGGATTTTAGCCGTTGCATCCGGAGTGTTTCCATACCGGTTGATCCTTTTACCTCGATTCAGCAGACTTTCACCTACTGGGTTCGGCATAAGGACCCTCTCACCTCTCGGCTTGAGCGTCACTGTTCGCATCCCTGAGATTACCTCGGCGGGCGTTACCCGCTACCGTCCTGCGTCTATATTTCTATACACGCACGTGTCCGGACTTTCCTCTGGCGCCTCCGCACCAGCGACTGCCTATTGCAGAAAAACTATTATCCCACGTGCCCCGAATTATGCAATATATATGCTAGGATGCCCCCGTGAACAACTTTTACCAATACGACGTGGCGGTAATCGGTGGCGGACCAGCTGGCATGATGGCGGCGGGGCGTGCTGCTGAATTGGGGAAAAAGGTCCTTTTGCTCGAAAAGAACTCCGGCGTCGGTAAAAAACTTCTCATAACGGGCGGTGGTCGCTGCAATGTGACCAACAACGAGCCCGACAACAAGAAGATGCTCGCGAAGTTTAGAGACGCCGGTAAATATCTCGCATCTCCCTTTTCGCAGTGGAATGTGGAATCATCGCTCAACTTTTTTCATACACGCGGGATGGCAACAGTGGAAGAAGGTGAGAAGCGTGTGTTTCCCATGACTCACAAAGCACAGTCCGTGTGGGACACGCTTGTTTCCTACATGCACGAAACCGGTGTTGAGGTTCGTGGTCTCTCCCCCGTGGAATCAATCGTGGTCCGCGGCAACGAAATCTGTCACCTCGTTTTGAAAAATAAAAAAGAAGTTCGTGCTGCCTCGTACATTCTTGCTACCGGCGGCGTGTCGCGCCCAGAAACAGGTTCGACCGGCGACGGATTCACCTGGCTGCGCGAAAGCGGTCACACGGTTGCCGATACGAGTGGTGCACTTGTCCCGGTTGTATCAAACGATGCGTGGGTTCGCCGGCTTGCAGGAGTGTCACTCCCTCATGTAAAGATCACCGCGTACTTGAACGGCGAGAAACAGGAATCCCGTACCGGAAAGATGCTGTTCACGCACGTTGGGCTCTCCGGCCCCGCAATCCTCAATTTTAGCAGCGACATCGCGGAGCTTTTGAAATACGGCGCGGTCACCCTTGAGCTTGATCTACTTGCCGATCTTGGACCGGAAAAAGTGAATGAACGATTACAGGAACTGCTCAAAAATGAAAGCAATAAGATGATCAAGAATTCACTGTCTCAAATGATCCTTTCGGCACTCGTCATACCAGTACTCGAGCAGTCCGGAATCGATCCGGTAACGTTTGGAAATAGTGTTACGCGCGAATCGCGCCTGCGACTCATTCGAACACTCAAAGCAATGCCACTTTCAGTTAGCGGATTACTTGGATTGGAAAAAGCGGTCATTACATCCGGCGGCCTTTCACTCGACGAAATTGATTGGAAATCAATGCGGTCAAACAAATATAAAAATCTCTACGTTGTGGGTGATTTACTCAACATCGATAGACCGTCGGGCGGGTACTCGCTACAACTCTGCTGGACCACTGGATTCGTTGCAGGATCGGCAGCCGCAACGGTTTAGAAAGTGGCGATGCTTCCAAGTTGTACTCCGTGACGCTTTGCCCATCCGGCTGGCACCTCGAGCACGTAGCGCGCATTATCGTCGGAGGAAAAGGAGGCTGGGTAACTCGTAGGTGAAGCATTCGGAACGATATGCACAACTTGTTTATCTTTTGAAATCCAAATGATGTCGATCGAGATCAACATGTCTTTCATCCAGAACGAGTGACGAGCATCTTCGTCAAAAAAAAATAACATAGCTTCTGTTTCCGATAGAGACGCTCTACCTGAAAGCCCCTGCGATCTCTCATCTGCTGTTATTGCCAAACGCGCAATCACGGTTGCGTCACCAATGGTTACCGCTGTCTCAGCTGCACGCGTATCAATCTCGCTTGCCACCGGATCCATCGGTCGTAGTTCTTGGAACCACACAAACGCAAACATCGATGCGAGCGCAACGATGATTCCGGCAACACGTTTAAACCGTGTATTCATAGCCTTCAGTATGCCAAAACAATCGACATTACAACGAGCGTAACCAGCCACTGCCCCGTTTCAATCGCATACAGCGAGAGAGGGGCATGGTCCCAGAGCAGACGATGAATAGTCGCAGGCACAACAAAGGCAAGCCACAAAGCAAATGCCATTACGCAGGCAGCAACTAGTGTCTCTACCTGAAGCGCAACAAGAACGCGCGATAATATGAGCGATGCAAATATGCCGAGCGTAAGCATCGTTGCCGTACTATGCAGCGCCAATCGAGATGAGCGTTCAGCCATTTCGGGTGTGATGTGCTTTAAGCTCATCCATATTGCCCCAAAAATTCTCGGGTGATACCAAAACGCGCCGACTAAAAACGGCACGAGTCCTGCCGCGAGAACCGGCAAAAGCGGGAGCGGAATCATTGTTTTAGTATAGCGCTCTTCGCATCCCAAAGGTCCCATACGTCAGCGGCTACATTCGACGGATTTCCTTCGAGGGGAAAATAATGCAAATCAATATAGGGCAAACTGTTCGCTTCCAAAAATCCCCACCGTTGTCCTTCGGGGTCTGCCACAGGATCCGGAATGATTAAATCAAAACCGACGAGCGGGGTTTTCAACATTCGGGCAGCCGCTTCGATGATTGTACGGAGTTTCGGGTTGACACTGTCTCTCATCTCGCGCGTTGCTCCACCTTCAAATCGCCCGGTTCTCCTGGAGAGATCGGTTGTAACCCCGCGCTCGAGCACGGTCTCAGGCGAATAGCCCGAACGAGAGAGAAAGGCACGATGCTCGTCATCGAGCGCGATCTCTGCAACACGCTCCGGCCGCGACGCATTTTTATGTGTTACGAGTTCCGAAATTGTGTGCACTCCGTCGCCTGTTACGCGTGCTTGAACCATCTGCAAAAATCCCGCGAGCTTCCCTCCCACAACCGTGGCGCGGGAAACCGCCCCATCATAGTGCTCCTCGATGAGTGTGTACGCGCAAATTTGATTCGCGAGCTTGTACGCTGCATCAAATTCTTCACGCGAATGAATGTTAGTCGTGGTGTGCCTCGCGCGCGTGCCGATGCGTGGCTTTACGACAACCGGCTTGCGCATCGTGTCGAATAGAGCGCGCGCTTCATCGAGCGACGTTACAACATGCGCCTCGGAGACAGAAATCCCATTGTCGTGCAATAACTTTTTGAAATAGTGTTTATCGTCGAGTCGGTCGTACTGTGCGCTCACCAAGTCGTCTGGCACCGGAATGCTCTGAAAGTAAATAACTTTGTCTTGCAGGTCGGCCCGATAAATTTCTGTGGGCTTGGCGAAGATAAACAGTTGTTCCATGTTGATTCCGCGAGCCTGTGCCTCTTCCCAGACCACTTGCGACCGATATGTGATAGCACGGTCGCGGTCGCTCGACATCTTCGCCACGCGGAGCAGCAATGCTCCGCGTACAAACGATTCGATTACTATATCTGCTAGGGCATTGCGTACCTTGACGAAAATCGGGCCGGATACGAATCTCGGCAGTGATCGATCGGCAAGCCACGCTTCAAGGGAGCTCGTAATATAGAGCGGTGTGTGCGCTACAGGCGAATCATTGCATGCCGCACACGCCCCCTTCTTACCCTTGCTAGATGAGAGCACGTCCATACCTCTATCCTATAGGACTTGCGCAAATGAATGAAATTCGAGGCGTGGGGCTGAAATTTCTAGAGGCGTACTAAGGCGTACGTCGATGGAAATTGAGGGGGCCCCGCAACGATGAAGCTCGTCATTCGCGTACGTCGTATAAACGAAATCCCCCTTGCGGGGGATTTCGTAGTTTTTAGTGACCACCTCCTATCCTCATA
>JBKJSQ010000163.1:0-2988 GCA_046594495.1 Minisyncoccia bacterium
CTCGTGTTCATGTCACCAGACTAGCACGTGTATTTTTGTATGCACGAAATTATTTGAGCAAGTCAAGCGTCTCGTCAATTCTGATTTCTTTCACAAATTCCGGTACGTGACTTACCAAAACCATTGCCCCCTCGTAGCTATCGAGTGCGCGTGCAATGACCGGAATATGTCGGAAATTGATGTGGTTCGTTGGCTCGTCGAGTATGAGGAGCGCAGGCTCCATTAAAACCAGCCGAGCAAACGCGACAAGACCTTTTTGACCTTCCGATAGATGACCGATCTTCGTATGTATCAAATCCCCCGTAAGCAAGAATCCCGCCGCCACATGGCGAAGTGTTTCCTCATATTTCTTTTTCATGACCGCCATCAATTCTTCGTGGACCGTATTCTCGAAATCAAGGTTCGAAAAGTCTTGACGGTAATATCCTACTTTTGTCCCCGCGAGAATAGTCGAACCATCTTCCTTGTTCACGATGGCTTCGAGGAGCGTTGATTTGCCGATGCCATTTGGCCCAGCGAGCAACAAATGCTGATTCTTTTTGAGGATGACTGTTTTCTTCTTTACCTTCGGCTTGTGATCTAAGATTACTTTAAACGAGTCGATGCGCAGAATCTCTCCGACCATATTTTCCGGCGTCGGAATTTTGAATGGCTTTATAGTTTTATCTTCGCGACGCACATCTACCATGTCCTCCTCTGCATCTTCAGCGGCCTGTCGCATGCGCTTTGCCACAAGTCGCATACCGCCCCCTTTATGTGCAAAAACATTCGCCTGATCCTTGTTTGCTTGAATTTTTTTCGCCAACTGCGCGTTTTTTGCATTCTCTTTTTCGATTCGAGCCTTGATGTCTTCGAGAACGTCATTGTAGTTTCCTGTGTACTGTTCGGTCTTTTGGGTATGGACATCGAGATAGAGCACGCCCTGTGTAAACGAGTTCAGGAATTCTGCATCGTGTGAAATCACGATGACAGTCTTTTCGTACTGTTGTAGAAATTTCGTAAGATGTGCAATGCCTGCCTTATCGAGATTGTTGGTGGGTTCATCGAGGAGGAGCACGTCGGGTTTTTGAATGAGCGCAGAGGCAAGAAGAAGGCGCGCCTGCTGACCACCGGAAAATGATTTAACGATCCGATCGTGCGGAGCATGTACGTTCACAATCTCGAGCACATCGTCGATTTTGGGATCAATGTCGTACACTTTTTTTGGAAATACTTTTTGGAAGAAGTCGCGTACCGACAAATCGAGTTCGTTGCGGGGAATAACCTGCCGCGCAATTGCAATAGAAAGTCCGTGAGGAATATTAATATTGCCGTTCTCAGGCTCTATTGCTCCGGTTATGAGTCCAAATATCGTGCTTTTTCCTGCGCCGTTTTGGCCCATGAGCGTGAGCTTTGCCCCTTGTCGAATACTAAATGACGCCTCGTCGAGGATTTTCTTCTTTGCGTTATATTCATACGAAACACCGTCGAATCGAACGACGGTTGCTATACCGGACATAGGAAGAACCTACCGCACCTTTTGCGAATCACCAACTTTCTTGATGAGCGTGAGTTTTTGAGCGCGTGTTAGATTCTTGATTTCAGCTTCACGGCGAAGCGCGTTTCCCCGCGTTCGCTTGCGTTCAATGTGCACCATCGCGACCGCTCCACGTGAGCGCGTGTACTTGCTCGCGGTACCAGCCTTATGCGCATGTAATCGCTTCGCCACGTCGTTTGTGATGCCTGTGTAGAGCGAATTATCACGACAGCGAAGCACATACACAAAATACATACACATGATGCTAGCACGGGTAGATTTTTTCATAAGAAAACACCCCATGAGCAGGTTGCTCATGGGGTGTTTTATCGTGCGTATTTACGCGAGTGCCTTAGCACAAGGTAGACAGGAGGATTGCATTGGGCGCGTTTTTATATACTTGCCGCCGCATGCGCAAACTACCACCTGAACCTCGTTCGGGTTTTCGATCCATTTGCCGTCCTGAAGATAATTTTTTGTCATAGTGATGAGTCTTCAAACGTTTCTGGCAGGCACCATAGGTACCTCATTGCACGGTCAAACTATCTTGCGAACTAACGTGTGTGTTCGCTTCGTAAACGAAGGAGAAAGTAAGACTTCGCCTATTTTGTCATAAACCGAGACGCTTGTCAAGAGAACTGCTTACCGCTCCGGCACACACGCAAGTAAACTCGTGCCCGGTGGCGTAGCACAGACTCCCGAAATCGCCTCCCCTCGTCCACCGGAAAAGCTGCACATTGAACGTATCTCTAAGCCGGTGCAGGCAGCAACAGCCTCCTGAGGCGGGGTACCCACAACCTCGCGCTCACCGGTACGGTCTAATGGGATACTAGGCGCACTTTTGTTTATCTGCACCGGCGTTTGCAATCTCTGTTCCAGCTGCGAGCCTGCGCTCGCGTGAATTGTGACAGGCTTCCCTCTGAAACACCCTGCGGAGTATGGAAAGTCCACAGTCATGACGTAGTGATACGTGGTTTTCTTTTTGCCGTCGATAATGACGTCACTTGTTATACCGTGGCACTCATCGAGGTCATCGGAGGTCAGATACTTTCCTTCAGCTACTTTTGCTCCCGTTATCGGAAATCCATCGTATGCGTAGCCGAGTACCGTTTGCACACCAGTGTCTTTGATGCAGGACGAAAGATTGTGGTAGTGGTATTCCCCCGCGCGTTGCGGGTGTCCGTCACAGCTATCCTGTAATTCGTGCGCAGGTGCATCTCGAAGGTCGGCATCAAATGCATTGAATAACGGAACGCCGGTGAGCATGATGCCAACCTCTCCTCCCATGCAATACGGTGTTTCTGAGTACACTGGATTTGTCGGTAATTTCTGTGTGATTGATTGTGCAGAAATCGTATTTGGATTCCTATCATAGAGCGCAGCGGGATCATCTACGCCGACGGGAAACACGCCGGTCGTGTGTGAAAGAGGAAGTGCATTTGTACTAAGGGTTCGCACTGCTCCTGAAAGCG
>JBKJSQ010000102.1:0-2615 GCA_046594495.1 Minisyncoccia bacterium
GTTGGTTATAGGAATTCCCATAAACGTTCCAATGCGTTCCGCAGCGAGCGCCACATGAATGCCTGAAGTGTGCACAACTTCTGCCGCGTGCTCATTTTGAACCGCATGTTCAACTAAAAGTTGACCGCTCGTTTGAGCGGCCTCGGGGGCGTGCTGAACTACCTCATGTTCGGGCATGATGGCGCCACTTTAACACAATTTTCAGCCAAAAAACACCCCGCGAAGGAGTGTTTTTTGGGCACAAGTATGTGTGTACTAATTACTTTTCTTTGGGGGCAGCAATACGTTATCGATGACTATAACTACACCGTTACTTCCTTCATATTGTGTGATTACTATGGCGCTGTTTACCATCGCGATTTTGTCGGCACCGTAGCTAAAGTTGAGCACATCACGAGAAAGCGCTTCAACAGTGCCGGATTGCATCTGGTCTGGGTCGACTGCGCGACCGGATATCACGTGGTATTGAATGAGCCGCTTCTTCTCTTCGGCTGTCATATTACTTACCGTACCCGGTGGTAACTGCGCGAATGCGCCGTTTGTAGGCACAAATACCGTGTATTTACTCGTGGACTTTTGGTTGATGGTTGCAGCTATGCCGGTAGAGCGGAAGTAGCCGTTAAATGTGGATCCGTTTTTCAGTCCGCGCACGATAGTTGCCACATCTTTGCTTCGAGTAGTTGTATCCCTCTTTACAGTTACAGTACCTGGTTGAGGTGCTGTTCCATCTGTGGATGTGGCCCCTGCCAATTCTGCATTTGTGCTCCACATAAACGGTATCATTCCGAGCGGACGGCTCGCAGAAATCCACCACAACCCGAGGGCTGCAATTACGATAAGCGAAACGACACCAACCCATATTCCCTTTTTTTGCTTCATGTTTTTAGCAATACGATTAATTTGACGAGTCATGTCCGAATTTCGCGGTCGGACGAATATAATGACCCATTAATTGTAGCGTTCTTTCATAAATGAGTCGACCTTCTTCGCTACCTCTTTTTCCCCTGTATGAAAGCTGTGTCCAACAGAGGGAATCACGATTACCTCACCTGTATAAATCTGTTGCATGAACCAATTGTGCAATTCCTGTGCATTTCGGTCAGCGTATTCGTCTTTTTCTGCAAGCACCACCAATATCGGCACTTTGACCGACCGAAGCGTCTTTGGGATCCTCATGACATCCCAATATGGGAAAATCTCTTCATTTCCGCCCTTTGAATACAAACTAATGAATCGCTGCGCGTCTATCATTGATGGCCACACGCTTGGTGGGAGCAGGTGGTGCTTTTTGTTAGCACTTACAAGTTTTTGTGCAGAAGCGAGTGCCTTGCGTATCGCCTTGTCGCCAACCTCCATTCGCATACCCGCGTAATCACTGATTGGTGCGAATAAAATAATACCCTTCACACCGGCACTCTTTCGCTTCGATGCCCAATAGATAGATTTTTGGCATCCGGTTGAATGCCCGGCGAGATATACTTCTTTGCCACCATGCGCGCGTGCGTACTGGACTGCCCCATCGATATCATCTACACAATCCTCAAATACTTCGTGCACCGAGCCCGCCGTGATACGTACGTATCCCTTTTTTGTCTTTGGTGCACTTTTGTACGCCTTACTTACGAGTCCATGTCCGCGGTTATTGAACGAGAGAACGGCAGTGTCATTATTAGTGATTACCGCCGCACATTGGCTTGCAAATGCATTGAGCATATTCCCACCAAGGCCATGCACAAGAATAACAACTCGTTTTGCTTTCTTTGGTCCATACCAAACACCATCCAACTTAAACTTCTTTGGAGTTTCTATGTCCGCAAGATGTACTGGCTGCATGGCTTTACTCTTGCACGGCTTGTCTCTAATGCAAAACGGCTCCTTTGGAGAGCCGTTTTGTTTACCTAATGTTTACCGCCAGATTTGCATCAACGGCAATATTTTGTGTTTCGAGTGCAAGCTTGAGCTCGTCCTGTGTCTTTGGCATTTTCTTTGTGCTAATGCGGCCCACGATCTTTATCGTAACGTTTTTGCACATACCGAGTGCCTTTGCCGGATTACGCTTGATTTTTCCGACTTTCACGAGCTCTTTGTGATCGAGCAAAATATCAATTGTGTTCTTGATGCGTGGGTTCATCGCATCAGCTATAACGCGCAGACCAATTTGGTCGTGCACGACATCGCGACCACAATTCGGGTCCGCCTTAGTGGAAGTGGCAGTTGGCACGACTTCAATAACAGTTCCATACGGAAGCTCAGCGGCAAGATCTTTCGATCGAGCCGCAATGATATCCGGATTGGTGTATGCACCGATCGAAGTTCGATCTGGTGTCGAATCTGTCTGTCCAGCGAGTGCGTTATAAGCAGTCATTTTGACGGTCAGAGTCGGATATATAGGCTGTTCCGGCGTCTCCTCTACCAGCTCGTTTTCCAAGGCAAATGCCATTGGCACTAAACTGTGCAAAAGAAAAGCGCCCGTAACGGCCGCTGTACCTAATGTTGTCATGCGCTGCCGAGTCACCCCAGCTCAAAAACAGTAGCACTTATCCACAATAGAGTCAATAGATAAATATGGCTCTACAGAGCCATATTTATGCCATCAAATTTGACATCACGCGATA
>JBKJSQ010000111.1:0-19836 GCA_046594495.1 Minisyncoccia bacterium
AAAAATGGAAGTACTCTTGTGGTGAGCGATGTGAGGCAAGCTTGCCGAACAGCGAGGCGGTGCCCAGCCCGAGTTTTGCGACGGCAAAACGAGAGGCGAGGGAGTTTCCCCGTATCCGCAGACACATATCGAAAGGCGGAAGCCCGAGCATCGGGCTGAGCCAGGACAGTGACCACTTAGTGATTTGCTCTGTAAGTAGCAAATCGGTTAGTGAGTCACGCCGATTCGCCATATGGATGCAAAACCCCATGAAAAGGGTAAGATAGCGTAGCGCTTGAATCTTGATGCAAGCGTCAGGGGAGTAATTATTGGCTCTCATAGTGAAATGGATATCACGACAGTCTTCGGAACTGTTATTGGGGGTTCGAATCCCTCTGGGAGCACTAAATTAACGAGGACAATGCTTAGCATGGGGCGACTATAATTTTGTCGCTCCCAGAGGGATTCGAAAGCGAGGAAGGGGTGAGCTTGGGGTGGGAACCAAGCGCAAGGCCGGAGCGCGGCGGCGCGAGGCATGGCGAAAAGACTTTTCAGCAGAAAAGTACTTTTGGCCCATCAGCAGATGGGGATGTCCGAGCGTGGTCAGGCGGAGATTTTGCTCGACGGAGCAAAATATAGCACTTGACCGAATCCCGACATCACAAAATATGAATAAACCAGTTACAATGTCACACATGAAACAGGATCTTTCCGTGCCACAGGAAATCCTCGACGTTCACCAGGCAATGATCAACGCTGGGTATCAGGCATACCTCGTGGGCGGGTGCGTACGCGACCTGTTGCTTGGGCGGGAACCGAAAGATTGGGATATCACCACCAATGCCACGCCGGAGCAGATCCAGAAACTCTATGAGGAGACATTTTACGAGAACGACTACGGAACGGTAGGGGTAGTTACACAGTCCGAAAACCCAAAACTCAAGGTTGTAGAGATCACGCCGTATCGCATAGAAGGGAAATACACCAACGCACGCCACCCCGACGAGATTCGCTTCAGCGACAATCTGCACGACGACTTGGAGCGACGCGACTTTACCATCAACGCGATCGCGTATGACCCTTCCACAGGGGAGCTTGTGGACGAACACGGAGGGCAAGAAGATATCAAGCGGAAAGTGCTCGTGACCGTGGGGGATGCACATTCTCGATTCGAGGAGGATGCGCTCCGCATGTTGCGTGCCATTCGAATTGCAGCAGAACTCGACTTTGCTATCGACGGTAGCACTATGGAGGGAATTGCAGGGAACGCTGCGCAACTTGAAAAGATTTCCAAAGAGCGCATCCGCGATGAATTGAGTCGAATCCTCCTATCACAGACTCCGCTTACCGCCCTGTATATGGCCCAAAAGCTTGGTGTATTGAAATACGTCATACCAGAACTGGAAGAGGGTATCGGCTGCGACCAAAACCAAGCGCATTCGTTTGATGTGTTTGAACACCTTTTACGCAGCCTGCAGCACGCGGCAGATCAGAACTGGCCCCTCGATGTGCGCCTCGCAGCGCTCCTACACGATGTGGGAAAGCCGGCGACCCGCGAATGGTCTGAGGATAAGAAAGACTGGACGTTCCACGGTCACGACGTCGTGTCCGCGAAAATGGCAAAGAAAATCCTCACAGACCTCAAATACCCCAAGGATTTGATAGAAAAAGTGGTGCTTTTGGTGCGCTCACATATGTTCTTCTCAGACCCTGACCAAATAACGCTTTCAGCGGTCCGCCGGCTCATTGTCCGAGTAGGACAGGAGAATATTGAGGACCTCCTCAATCTTCGTGTCTGCGATCGCATTGGAACCGGTCGCCCCAAGGCTCACCCGTTTCGACTTCGGAAGTATATGTCGATGATCGACGAAGCGCTCCGTGACCCGGTGTCAGTAGGTATGCTCGCAATCGACGGCAGGAAACTCATGGAAATAGGGCTGCCGGCAGGTCCTCGCATTGGTTGGATACTACACGCCCTCTTGGAAGAGGTTTTAGACGAACCAACTAAGAACACAGCCGTATATTTGGAATCCCGCACCCTCGAAATGATGGCAATGAGCGACGAATCCCTCAAAGCACTCGGTGAACAAGGCAAGGACCGCAGAACTGCCGAGGACGAGGCCGCAGTGGCACAGTTGCGCAAGAAACACCACGTGTCCTAGGGTTTTAAAGCTTTAAAACCCGTCCTCCTTGAGAACCGGCGGTTCGGAGCGCCTCTTCGCGCTGCTCCCCTCCACGGAAAAATGCTGTTTTTCCGACCCTTTTCGCACACGTTGCCTACGCAATGAGTGTCGCAGGTGTTTTGTTGCGTCCATATAGGAAAAGGCCTGTTCGCGAGAACAGGACTTTCAAAAATAAAAGGCCGGCAAACGTAGCAACCCAATTTCTCTCTATTTGGATTGCCGTCGTTTGACGGCCTTTCTTTAGCTTCCGTTCTTTCTTTTTAAAGAACTACGAAATCTGTTTTTGGACAAAGTACTTTGCTTTCAATAGATGCCGGAGGACATCTTTTATATTTTTGGCGTTATACATTTGTACCGCTATTTATTTCGTTTTTTTAGAAACAACGAAAAGCTATGAAGAACAACTGCTGGTAAGAATACTGTCCTTTAGAACTATGTAAAGGACAGAACTGTGGATAACTTATGGGCATAAGTGGACAACTGCGTGGATAACGGACATACCTGCTCACTCGGGTTCCTCGCCGGTCTCTTAAATGGCTATAAATCGAGCTCAAGAGTTACTGGACAATGGTCCGAGCCCATAACGTCAGGGTGAATCTTTACTCGCGAGACGAGGGGCGCAAGGGCTTCACTGACAAAGAAGTAATCGATGCGCCAGCCCACGTTACGCTCACGGGCGTTGGCAAAGTGGCTCCACCACGTGTAGTGTCCTTTACCTTGCGTCTGAAGCCTGAATGCGTCAACAAACCCCGCTTCAATCATATTGTCGATTCCACTGCGCTCTTCTTGAGTGAAACCCTTCTTTCCATCATTGGATGTCGGGTTGGCAAGATCGTCGGGAGTGTGAGCCACGTTGAGGTCGCCGCAAAAGATTACAGGCTTCGTTTCCTCGAGCTGTTTCATATACTCGAGAAACGCAGGATCCCAGTTTTTGTGTCGTAAGGGGATTCGACTGAGGTCGTCCTTTGAATTTGGCGTGTACACGGTCACAAAGTGAAAGTTCTCGTATTCTGCAGCTATTACCCTTCCTTCACCATTGGGATCTCCGTACTTATCGGCAAGTGAGTACTTGACTGCGATTTCCTCCGGAAAATCATAGAGGACAGCCTCGGGGGAGGGTTTTGTGAATATTGCAGTGCCTGAATATCCCTTCTTTGCCTTCGAAGAGTTCCAGTACTCCTCGTAGTCGGGCAGATCTACCTCGGACTGCTGCTGTTCCGCCTTCGTCTCTTGAAATCCAATGACGTCTGGCTGCTCACGATCGAAAAAAGGAGTGAGGAATCCCTTCTTATGAATATTACGAATGCCATTTATATTCCAGGTAGCCAGTTTCATCCCGTTAGAAATAGGATGCGGACTACAAGGTTCCGCAACCGATTTGGTTATCGCCCTTAATATGAAACGAGTTGTCCGGACATGCGCGTCCGCAATTTCTAACGGGATTCATAGGGAAAAGATAACACAACGAGGATATGTACTTGTTGGAGTAATCTAGACGCCACAACGATATTGTGGTCGATGAACTTCTTCATGTTGGTCTCACGGACGAAAAGCTATAACTATTCTAACGCGGAGGAATGAAACGTCTCGGATTACGAGGCAGACATTAAAATCCCGTTCGCGTGCGCAACTTATGGAACAGAAACGACAGATCAGTTTGTTCGCAACCCCAAGCGAAAAAGGAGCATCGGAATGGTCAGTGTTCGGTGGTGTCCGAGAAGATCACACGAGTGGAATGTACCGCGTACAGCCTGCCCAAGAATCGAGATACTCAGTTACTACTATCAAGCGACCAGTTCGCCCGCAATCACTCTTCTTCAAGCCGCACACACAAAACTAATCGCGCGACACTAAAAAAGAATTCATCAGGAGGGGAAGGCGGCACGTCCTTGTGCCGCCTTTTTTAATTGCGACCTACGGTGATATGAATCCCTATTTCTACGCGATAGCGTGAAGATAGGGATTCATTTGATATTACATTTCTCGTAATAGACTCCGAGTTAGCGTCGACGTTTGCCGTGGAACGCTTTGTGCACGTCGCGCAAATGCGAGTCGGTCACGTGCGTGTACACCTGCGTCGTTGCGATGTTGGCGTGGCCTAAGAGTGCCTGCACACTGCGCAAGTCAGCACCATTGGAGAGCAAGTCTGTGGCAAATGAGTGACGAATCACGTGCGGCGTGACTTTACGGGTGATTCCCGCTTTCATTGCGTAATTTTTTACGAGGCGTTCAACCGAGCGGGGAGTGAGGCGCGAGAGGTCTTTCGTCTTTCTCGCTTTGCTGTATCCCACAAAAAGGGCTTCGCCGAAATCTCCACGTTTCTTCAAATACGCTGCGACGGATTTTTTTGCTTCGTCCGATAGAAACACCACGCGCACTTTTTCTCCTTTACCGCGGACAGAAAATTCGTCGCGCGTAAGGTCGAGATCCTGATTCAAATTGCAAAGCTCAGATACACGAAGCCCCGTCGAGAACAATAGTTCGAGAATCGCGCGGTCGCGCAGCG
This sequence comes from Minisyncoccia bacterium, assembly GCA_046594495.1. Lineage (GTDB taxonomy): Bacteria > Patescibacteriota > Minisyncoccia > Phycocordibacterales > UBA2100 > UBA10103. The sequence goes on from JBKJSQ010000111.1 coordinate 4,669, forward strand.
AAGGCAGCGAGTCGCCTTGCGGACCTTTCATCAAACGCTCGAGTTCTGCTGCGGTTATCAAGTCAAGATCCCGTCCGCCGACTTTTGCGAGCTCGATGCGCTCCGGATTGAGCGAAACGATATCGCGTTTACGTAAAAATTTCAGGAACGCACGCAAGGCAATCAGGTGATAATTCTGCGTATTCTTTTTCATTGTGCCGCTCGTTCCCGCTGAGCGATTCAGTCCGATGCGGAATTCTCGCACCATTTGCTCAGTCACTTTGTTCGGATCTTTTACTTTTGCAAAATCGAAGAATCGTTTGAGATAACGATCGTAGTTCTCTACGGTTTTTACACCGCGCCCTTTTTCGATCTCAAGATACTCGAGAAATTGAGTCTTTAGGAGTTCAAGGTCGGATGCCATGGATTTATTATGGCACGTCGCACAATATCGAGGCGGTATACTTTATCCATGGTCTCAGCATGGCGATATCCGTTTGCGCTCTTTGGCATTATTTTGGTGCTTATCGGCTACGCCTTCTGGCCGAAGCAGTCGCTCATACCGGTTCTGATTTATCACGATATCGGCACCTCTACATTGCCGTCACGTTCCTACACCGTTGAGGCCGCACTGCTTTCTCGCTCACTGGATTACTTGCAGAAAGAAGGGTACACGCCGCTTACATTTACTACGGCTACTTTGTTGCAAGAGAACGACAGTTTGCCAAAAAAACCGATCATCATTTCTTTTGACGACGCATTGCCCGGACACATGCTTGCTGCTCAAATCCTTCGATCGCGCAACTTGTCCGCTACCTTTTTCATCAACAGTGATCTCGTTGGCGATTCAGTACACCTCTCATGGGAACATGTTCGCTCGATTGCTTCGGCAAGCATGGAGATTGGTGGACACACTGCCAATCACATCCATCCACTCGAAATGAACGTAATAGGACTTGAGCATGAGATTGTCGCAGACAAACAACGCATCGAGACTGAAATCGGTAAACCGATAGTTGTATTTGCATACCCCTTTCAGGAACGGAACGAGTATACGGACACGGTAGTGGAACGCGCGGGGTATACGATCGTGCGTGATTCGCCCACATTCAAGAGCTCCGTTATGACGAATTCCTTCGATTCATTCTTGTACGCGCTTTAGGCGGTACCCGACTCGTCTTCCAGGTACTTTTTCTTTTTCAGTTTGTCGGGAAGATACGATTCTTTATCGTAGAGTTTGTAGCCCTTGTGATACCCAAGCTCTTTCATCAGCTTTGTCGGCGCATTGCGCACACGCATCGGAATAGGGAGCGCACCGTGCGTTTTCACATCGGCGAGCGCCGCGAATACCGCATCGTATGAACGCCGGTCTTTTTTACACTGAGCAAGGTATGCGACACCGTGCGCGAGATTGATCGTCGCCTCCGGATATCCGATAGAACGCACTGCTTCAAATACCGCGTTTGCTACCACAAGCGCGGTCGGTTGTGCGAGGCCGATGTCTTCGCTCGCGAAGATCACCATGCGACGCGCGATAAACTTAGGATCTTCTCCTGCCTCCACCATGCGCGCCAAGTAGTAGAGCGCCGCATCCGGTTGGGAGGCGCGCATGGATTTAATGAAAGCCGAAATTGTGTTGTAGTGCTCCTCACCTTTTTTATCGTAGCGGATATGCGTTGATTGGATTGCTTCCTTGAGGGAGTCAATCGTGATGTCTTCGTATAACTTTTCTGCTGTTTCTAGCGCGGTAAGTGCCTGACGTGCGTCACCGGCTGCCATTTGGATGAGCCAGTCGCGCGCATCCTTCGGCATCTTGATCTTCGTGCGCGCGAGAATCTTTTCCATTTCTTTCTCTGAGTGTTCGTTTAGCACAAATACGCGGGCGCGCGAAAGTAGTGGGGCAATAATCTCGAAACTCGGATTCTCGGTCGTAGCACCAATAAGCGTAATATCGCCGCGTTCCACGAAAGGGAGGAGGAAATCCTGCTGCGCTTTATTGAATCGATGAATTTCGTCCACGAAAAGTATTACCGGTTTCAGTATCGCAAGCGCACCTTGCCGTGATCCCGCCGAACGATTGCTCGGGAGTACTCGCTTGATGTCGTCTTTGCCCGCCTCCACTGCAGATAGCTCATGAAATTCTGCATCAAGCGCCGTCGCGTAAATGCGCGCAAGTGTTGTTTTGCCGCTTCCCGGCGGCCCCCACAATACAAAAGAAAATAGTTCCTTCTTTTCAATTGCCACCCGTAGTGGTTTGCCCTTGCCGGTTAAATGGTCCTGTCCCACGAACTCAGCGAGTGTTTTTGGTCGGATCTGTGAGGCGAGCGGCTCCATTTCGGCAGTATACGCCTTTGGTTTTATGATGTGCTGTATCAATGTTCTTGAGTTTTCCCGTGATTTTGATTTAAAAACCTTGCGCGATGAGTGGGAGGCGGTATTCTGTGTCGATATGAACACACGCAACATGGTTATTTGGGGCATCGTAGGACTCGTGGTACTCCTCGGCATCTACGGTACATATTCGTTTATGAAAGCTGATCCTGTAGCAATGACAGGCGAGCAAAATGCAACCTCGACCCCAGCAGCGGGCGATCAGGTGCAGGCACAGGAAGTTAAGGTGGGAACCGGCGCAGAAGCGACACCGGGATCGCAGGTATCAGTAATGTACGTGGGCAAGCTCACCGACGGAACCGTCTTTGACAGCTCCGCAGCGCATAATAATGAGCCGCTTACGTTCGTACTTGGTTCGCAGGACATGATTCCAGGATTCCAGATCGGAGTAAATGGCATGAAGGTCGGCGGTCAGCGCGTTATGGCAGTTCCGCCAACACTCGCGTACGGCGATAAGCCAGTAACCAACCCTGAATCCGGTGCGGTTATCATTCCGGCCAACTCCACCATCGTTTTCGAAGTCGAACTCGTCGATGTAAAGCCAGCCCCAGCAGGAACGGCTCAGTAGAGCCATAGTCGAGTCAATCCACTAACCCCGGCATAGTTTTGCAACCCCTCAAAGCCCCGCGCTTGAGGGGTTTTGCATTGAAACGACGGCAAAAGGGTAAAATATGGCAAAACAGAGCCACGGTAGGGCGAGCGCTCCCGCTTGCTTTTAGCCATTTAATATGCTATTCTCCGAGCATGCTTACGAAGCGAAAGAAGGCAAATGAAATCACAAAGACGAAGCGCCACGACACCGATACGGGGTCGCCAGAGGTGCAGATCGCCATTTTGACACGCCGGATTGAGGAGCTTTCTGCTCATTTGAGCAAGAATAATAAAGACAAACACTCCCGCCGCGGGCTTTTGGGACTCGTTGCTGATCGCCGCAAGCATTTGAAATACTTGGAAGAAAACAACAAGCGCGCTTACGGCACGCTCGTGAAGAAGCTCGGCCTGAAGAAGTAGTTTGTAGATCGTAGTTCGTAGAACGTAGCGAACACGTATCGTATCTCCTGTACAATTTTTATATATTAAAGTGAGTGCGTATTCTACGTTCTACTCACTACGTACTAATTATGGCTATAATTAAACATCCAGAACAGCGTGTCGGCGTATTCATCGACACACAGAACCTCTATCACAGTGCAAAAAACATTTATCACGCTCGCGTGAACTTTGGCAACGTCCTTAAAGACTCAGTAGCCGGCCGGCGACTTATTCGTGCCCGCGCCTATGTTGTAACCACTGATTCAGGGGACGAAAAAGGCTTTTTCGAAGCCTTGGGCAAGATCGGAATCGAAACCACCACGAAGGACCTCCAGGTTTTCTTTGGCGGGGCCAAAAAAGCCGACTGGGACGTGGGAATGGCGGTTGACGCCATTACCATGTCGCCAAAACTCGACACGGTCATTCTCTTTACTGGCGACGGCGACTTCGTACCTTTGGTGAAATACCTCCAAGTCCATGGGGGCTGTCAGGTGGAGGTTGCATCATTCGGCCGCTCAACTTCCAGCATGCTGAAAGCTGCTGCAGATCATTTTCTCGACCTTGACGAAGACCCTCGACGCTACCTTATCAATTACCGCGGCGGCTCAAGGCGAGCAGTTGGCAAAATGGGCGCGCCCGAAAACTCCTCGGATGCCGACGTACAGAAGCAGATTGAAGATATCGAAGGGGCTACGAGTATCGATTAAAGACAAACGACCGACTCACGCTGAGTCGGTCGAATTGTTTTAGACATTTGACCATAATAGCTCGGTTGCATTTGAAATCTCATAGCATTGCGATGTAAAAATGGTCTGTAACCAATTTGCTACAATCCGCGACATGAAGCAGGAGATCGCGCTTAAAATATTGCAGACAGGCGCCAATGTCTTTCTGACAGGGGAGCCGGGGAGCGGAAAGACACATACAGTAAACGCGTACATCGCGTGGCTGCGTGAGCACGGCATTGAACCTGCGATCACCGCTTCGACCGGTATCGCTGCGACACATGTGGGTGGCATGACCATCCACGCGTGGACAGGTATCGGCATAAAGCGACACCTCACTGAGCAAGATCTCGACGAGATCACCTCGCGCGAACGGTTAGTAAAACGCGCCGCAGCTGCGAGCGTGCTTATCATCGACGAGATTTCAATGATCGATGCACGTACGCTCGCAATGGCTGAGCAAGCAATACGTGCGCTTAAGCGAACCCAAAAACCATGGGGCGGCATGCAGGTGGTATTCGTGGGTGACTTCTATCAGCTGCCACCCGTTTCGACAAAAGAAAACAGCACGGAAGTCGTGGAAACAGAACCTATTTCGTTCGACGGCGAACCGGTCCCTGCGAAAAAACCAATGGCGGGCAAGGCGTCATTTTCTTACACGTCAGCTGCTTGGGCGGCCGCAAATCCGATCGTGTGCTATTTGTCTGAACAGCACCGACAAGAAGATGCTCCATTCCTCGAACTTTTAACAGCGATTCGCAGGGGATCTGTTACCGACAACCACAAAGAACTGCTAAACACCCGGACGGCGGACATAGATGATCTGCCGGAGCACGCAGCGCGGCTCTATTCGCACAACGCCAACGTTGACCGCGAAAATACGCAGCGCCTCGCTTCGCTTGATGTAAGAGAACAGATGTACGGAATGGTTTCTAAGGGATCGCCACACATCATCGAGTCCCTCAAACGCGGATGCTTGTCTCCTGAATCACTAGTATTAAAGGTGGGGGCACGAGTTATGTTCACCAAGAACGCGCTCGATGGGAGCTACGCAAACGGCACATTGGGCGAAGTGATCGAATTGAAAGACGCAGGCCCTATCGTGCAAACCAACAGTGGACGCACCATTCTTGCACAACCTGCCGAGTGGTCGGTTACCGATGGCGGAAAGGTGCTTGCGCGTATTGCGCAGGTGCCACTTCGCCTTGCTTGGGCAGTAACGGTACACAAAAGTCAGGGAATGACGCTTGATGCGGCAGCTGTCGATCTTTCGCAAGCATTTGAGTATGGACAAGGATACGTCGCACTCTCTCGAGTGCGCGAACTCTCGGGCTTGTACCTGCTTGGTTACAACGAACGCGCGCTCCAGATCCACCCTGAAGTTGCCGTGCAAGACACTCAGTTTAAACTCGGATCCGCCTCGGCACGGAAACGTTTCGACACCATGGCCGATGCTGAACATAAAGAATTTTCAGACGCGTTCGTAACTGCGCTCGGCGGCGATCCCAAAGGCAATGTTGCGCGCTCAGAGCCGACGGAGCGAATCGACACCGCTACCGCAACGCTCGAGCTCGTGCTCAAGAACCACTCGCTCGAGGAAATCGCGACCGAACGCAAGCTGAAGCCGGGAACTATCGTTTCACATTTAGAGCAGTTGAAGCAAAAAGAAAAACTTCAAAGTTCAGCGCTCTCCGCTCTCATTCCTGCATCAAAAACAAAAGAGCTGAAGCCGATAATAGCTGTTATCAAAAAGAAAAAGCTCACCGCTCTCACGCCGATATTTCAGGCGCTCAAAGGTGAGCACTCGTTCGAAGACATTCGTCTCGCGCGACTCTTTGTTGACTAGCGGTGCGCTAACCGGGCTTTTCTCGATGAGAGGTACGAGAGTGCAACGAATACGAATCCAACAAGACCGGTGATAACTTCCGGTACGTCCACGAATATGCCCGCGATCATAGCAAGCGCAAGACCAAAAATCGCCCAATGTGCCCCGTGTTCCAAGTATACGAGTGTCGTGAGTGTTTTTGCGCGCACGAGTGCGATGGTAAAGGTACGCACGAAGAGTGCGCCGATTCCGAGACCGGCAATAATTACGGGAAGCGAATTTGTGACCGCAAACGCACCCACAACTCCATCAAGCGAGAACGCGGAGTCGAGCACGTTGAGGTAAAGAAAAAGCGCCAAGCCCCCCGATGCAACTTGAGCTGTGGTGAATGAGTGCGTCACACCTTCCATAACCACGAAAACAATCACACCGACGATGCCAGCAATGAGAAGTGTTGCCGCTTCTTCTTGTGGCACAAACAATGCACAGACCAATAGCACGCCGAGCGTGAGCGCGAGCTCAATTGCCTCGATGCGGCCCCAGCTCGAAAGTCGCTGCTCCACCGCCTCGATCCAATGCATCGTTTTAGCTCGATTAAAGAAGTATTTGAGTGATACAAGCATTAAGAATGCGCTTCCGAACGCGGAAATCGCAACATGCGCGTCTGCAATGTGCGCGCCATACGCAACAGGATCAAAGAAGGCGAGTTTAGCAACGGCGATGGGGGAGAGGGATACGGCAACCGCAACGATAATGATAGGAAGTACGAATCGCGTGCCGAATACCGCGAATATGATGCCCCACGTGAGGAAGCGCTTCTGCCAAACGGGCGTCATCTGCGCCAATATCTTTGCATTGATGACGGCGTTGTCGAAGGAGAGTGTAGTTTCCAAGATCGCCAAAAGTACAACAAGAAACAGCGCTTCGTAACCTCCCCAAAAGAATGCGGCGACACACGCAGCGAGCGTGACCACAATCGGTGTAATAAACAGCCTCATGACGGAGCTATCGTACCATACACGCTGACATCATTTGGCACACCCCTCGACGACTGATAGAGTGCCTCTATTAATGGAGTGGTGGGCAGATAGGCAGTTTACCCTGAGCACTGTCGAAGGGCGGAACTGAAATCTGGCCATCACGTAAGCACGCACATATGGAAAAGAAAGTGTATTCCCTCGAAGTGGGGGGCAAGACCTTAACAGCAGAATTTAACGATTGGGCAGACCAGGCGTCCGGCTCAGTATTGATGCGCTACGGCAATTCCGCAGTACTTGCGACCGCAGTAATGGGAAGCCGAGAGAGCAATCTCGACTATTTCCCACTCTCAGTCGAGTACGAGGAGAAATTCTACGCCGCTGGAGCAATCCTCGGTTCGCGCTTCATGCGCCGTGAAGGACGTCCGTCTGAAGAAGCGGTGCTGTCCGGTCGTATTGTCGACCGAACGATCCGTCCACTCTTCCCGAAGGGATTGAAACGCGATGTGCAGGTGATCATTACCGTCCTCTCGATCGAAGAACACGACACCGATGTGCTCGCAGTAAACGCGGCATCACTCGCAATCGCAACGTCGAATATTCCGTGGAACGGTCCCGTCTCTGCAATGCGACTCGAACTAACGGATTCGACAGGCTCACCGCAAGCCGACCAATTCATAGTGAATCCGAGCTATAAAGAGCGCGAAGCGGAAGGTGTTCGCATGGACTTGTTCGCATGCGGAAAAGACGGCCTCATCAACATGATCGAAGTTGGAGCAAACGAAGTGACCGAAGCAACGCTCGAAAAGGCACTTGCAAAGGCCAGCGAAGAAATTGAAAAAATTCAGGCATGGCAGCAATCCATCATTGCCGAGCGCGGAAAGGAAAAGTTCAACTTCATAAAGCCTGAGGATGCAGAAGTTGCCGCAGTTATTGAGTCGATGTGGAAATCATATCTCGTTCCGAAAATTGCAGCATACAAAGGCATGCTCGACAAAGAAGCCTTCAATACGCTCAAATCCGAGTGGATGGCGCACGTACTTTCAACCCTTCCAGAAACACAGCCGGGTAAAATCGATGCACTCTACGAACATAAGATGGATGACTACGTGCACGACCTCGCGATCAACGAAGGGAAGCGCGTCGATGGCCGCGCCATGGATGAAATTCGTCCGCTCTATAGCGAAGTAGGAACGCTGCACCCCGTTGTGCACGGCTCAGGACTCTTCTACCGCGGTGCAACGCACGTGCTTGCCGCGCTCACACTGGGTGGCCCGGGTGACGCACAACTCATCGATACGATCGAATACCAGGAAGCGAAGAAGAGCTTTATGCTCCACTACAACTTCCCACCGTTTTCAGTTGGCGAAACAGGTCGTATGGGCGGAACCAATCGTCGCATGATCGGACACGGCGCACTTGCCGAAAAGGCGCTGCGCGCAGTGCTTCCGACGAAAGAAGCTTTCCCGTATACCATTCGAATCGTCGCCGAATCACTCGCCTCGAACGGCTCTACGTCGATGGCTTCGACATGCGCAGGGACGCTCGCGCTCATGGATGCCGGTGTGCCAATCACGCGCCCCGTTGCAGGTATCGCAATGGGCATGATGTCGGATGCGAAAAAAGGTGAATACCGAGTCCTCACCGACATTCAAGGACCGGAGGACCACCACGGCGATATGGACTTCAAAGTTGCAGGAACATCCGTTGGTGTAACTGCCGTACAGATGGACGTAAAAGTTGAAGGGGTCCCACTCAATGTGCTCTCGCAGGCATTTGCGCAGGCAAAGAAGGCTCGTATGCAAATACTCGAGGTCATAACAGCTGCAATCCCTGAACCACGTGCCGACATTTCACCGCGTGCCCCAAAGATTCTTACAACGCATGTGAAGGTCGACCAAATCGGTCTTGTCATCGGTCCGGGAGGAAAGACCATCAACGGCATCAAGGATAGAACCAAGTGCGACGACATCACGATTGAAGAAGATGGAACTATATTCATTACCGGTCGCGATGGATCTGCCGAGCTCGCGATGAAAGAAATCAACGATCTTACCCGCGAGTTCATGGTGGGTGATCGCTTCGAAGGTCCGGTTGTCCGCATGATGGACTTTGGCGCATTTGTGAAGATCTCTCCGAGCCAAGATGGACTAGTGCACGTGTCAGAAGTTGCACCGTTCCGCATTGGAAATATTTCTGAAGCGATGCAGGTAGGCGACGTTGTTCCTGTGGTTCTGAAGGAAATTGACGAGAAAGGACGCTATAATCTTTCAATCAAAGCCGCCGATCCGGAGTGGGCCGCACGTAAGGGTCTCAAGCCGGCGGAGGGCGATGGACGTGATCATGGCCGACGAGAAACAAGAGAAAACAGAGGCGACCGAAGAATCTAACAACACGAGCCACAACGTGAATGAAACAGGCGCGCCCGGATCCCGGGTCGCGCCTGTTTCAATTGCGTCACCAGAGCATCCTCCGGTCTCACATATGATGCCACGCGACCCGAGTTTGCCGCCACTACCAGAATCACCCGCGCCCTCCACGAAGAAGCCAATACCAAAAGTGATTGCGCCCGTTACGCCTCCGAAGCCAAAAGCAAAAGCCATAGTCGAGGAGATCAAAATAGAAAAGAAGACAAAGCTTAAAGACCTCGCTGAAGAGCTCACTACATATCCGTCACCCGACCATGCGCCGGTGTCTCACATCATGCCGCGCGAAGAAATCGTACCGACGGGGCCCATGCTAATACCGCCGAAGCCACCGACAGGAAATATGATGCCGCCTGCGCCAGAATTAAAAATTGAACTCACCGTTCCGCCGCCGCCAATCTACAGCACCGCGAACGCGGCTCTGGAGAGCGTTCAACCGGAAACGGCACGACCAACGCCGCCTCCGAAACCGATGGCACAACCGAGCGCTATCCCGCGAAGCGACGACCCGATCGAGGATTCTGTCGGTCTTGTGATTCCAAAGCCGCGCTCCCGTGCGCCGGATCACATAGGGCAGGACATGAGCAAGATTTTGAAAGATATAAAACTTCCAGAAAAGCGCTCCTTTGCCACACCATCCGGTGAGCGGAAGATAGTACCTACCCGTGCCGAGCAAGATGCAAAAAAGCTCGACGACATTTTATCGGCGCAGATTACGGAAAACACTTTCGCCCCCGCGCCCGCTGAGCCGATTCCTCTGCCGGTCGTGCCGGATCAAAACATGTTCCATGAAGATATGGAAATTTCGTCGGTCCACACTTTGAAACAAGATTTGCAGCATGTAGTGCAAGAACAAAAAATGTCTGTCGTAAAAGCTGTTGCACTCGAGCAAGAAAAAAAGTCGCGTATGGATCGCATCGTTGAGGCGCCGCGTCCGCCAAGTCGCGCGCCGGCGATCATACTGAGTTCATTCATCTTTCTGTTACTCGGTCTCGGAGCACTCGGGGGCGTCTATTACGTAGCAGCAGTGCAATCGGCCCCAGGGCCTTCGCCGGTCGATTCTTCACTCGTCTTTGCGGAGCAAACTGCCGATTTTCCGCTCATCGATGATTCGCAGTCGCTGCGCACACAGCTCGCACGAGCTCGCACATCCGGCGGGACCCTTGGATCGCTCATGCACATTATTCCGGTCACATCGAACACCGATGCGGCGGGGAACGTTTCGCAGCAGCCTGCAACGATTGCGGAGTTTTTTGACGCACTTTCAATCGAACCTCCCGAGAATCTCATGCGCGCATTTGGTGATGACTTTTTTCTTGGCATACACACAGTAGATAAAAACGCCCCGATAATTGTTGTGAAAGTTGTATCCTACGATCGCGCATTCGATGGCATGCTCTCGTGGGAAAAAAATATGAACGGCGATCTGTCGCCGCTGTTCAATGCGGTCCCACGACTTGTCATGGGGTCAGACGGTATCCAGGTAGAGCGACCCTTCAGCGATGTAGTGATGCGCAACTATGACGTGCGGGCACTCAAAGACAATGACGGCGTCATTCAGTTGTACTACTCGTTCCCCACGCGCGATCTCTTAATTATCGCGGAAAGTCCATACACGTTTACGGAAATCTTGAGTCGATTACAAGCCGGTCGCCGACTCTAACTTCACTCGAATTTTATATTCTGTCGGGGTATACCCCATGAGATAGTGTTGTAGGGTCCTGTAACTTCACTCGAAATTTTTTATCTCACGGGGTATACTCGGCTCATGAATCTCGTTAGAAATCGCGGACAGATACGGGTTCAAGGCAAAATTGTATTAATAATGATAATCAAATAGTTGCGGAGAAATCCGCGTCTATTTCTAACGGGATGAATAAAATTCCACAGGTTGAATTAGAAGAATTGCGAACATTACTTGAGGTAGAGAAAGAGAATCTTGAAGAAGAGCTCGCCGCGCATGGTCGCGTTCAAACCGACACCGGTGATTGGCAGGGAGCTTCAACCGGCTTTGACGGACCCGAGAGCGATCCCAACGACGTGGCCGATCAGATAGAAGAGCTTGCTACCAACGTACCGCTCGTAGAGGAACTCGAAGACCGCCATATTGATGTAGCCGACGCCATCGAAAAAATGGATGAAGGGGTCTATGGAATCTGCGAAGTCTGCAACGAGGCCATTCCACTGGAGCGCCTCCGGGCACTTCCGAGCGCGCGCACCGATATCGAACACGCCGAGGAAATGTAAGGGAAGGTCTGTTCATATATGCCTGTATACCCCGCCCACTGGCGGGGTATACTTTTTTATGTGACGAAGGAAATCGAATCGGGGTTTGCCCGCGTATATGGTGCACAGCCTGCGCTTCCGCGAGCGCACCTCGTCTCCATTGAATGCGACATCATCGGGGGTTTGCATGCCTTCACTGTTGTCGGACTACCGGACAAAGCTGTTGAAGAAGCGAAAGACCGCATCGCTGCCGCAATAAAAAACACTCCGGGCTCGTTCGAATCACCAAAACGCAGCAACAAAAAAATTGTATTTTCATTAGCACCTGCAGAGCTCAAAAAAGAGGGGGCTGTATTTGATCTCCCGCTCGCACTTTCATTCCTACTCGCATCGAAGCAGCTCGTATTTAATCCCGTAGGAAAATTATTTACTGGTGAGCTCGCGCTCGATGGGGCACTCCGCTCCGTGCGAGGCGCGCTATCGATTGCACTCTGTGCACGCGATGAAGGGTTCACGGAGCTGTTCGTACCCGTCGATAATTGCGAAGAAGCGGCACTCGTTTCGGGTATTACAATTTTTCCAATTCGCTCGTTTGCCGAAGCCGTCGCGCATGTATCCGGGAAACGCACAATCAAACCATTTGTAAAATCACAACGAAATATTTCAGCGAGTGAACTTACTGTTTCACTCAGCGACATTCGCGGACAGGAGAGCGCGAAACGCGGATTGGAAATTGCAGCAGCAGGTCGACACAACATTGCGCTCTATGGTCCGCCCGGCACCGGTAAAACCATGCTCGCACGAACTGCGGTTGCCCTCCTTCCGGATCTTTCAGAGAGCGAAGTGATTGAAGTTACCGCGATTCATTCGTATGCGGGAGTGAGTGCCGGAGCGGTTACACGGCCGCCATTTCGTTCGCCGCACCACACATCATCGTACGCATCACTCATCGGCGGCGGCACCATCCCGCGTCCCGGAGAAGTTACACTCGCTCACCGCGGACTTTTGTTCCTCGATGAATTTCCGGAGTTTCATCGCGATGTGGTAAATGCGCTGCGTGAACCATTGGAAGATGCGCATGTGAGCGTTGCACGCGCACGAGGCTCCGCAGTATTTCCTGCAAATTTTATGCTTGTCGCCGCGCTCAACCCGTGTCCGTGCGGACGATACGGCACGAGCGCCTGCACCTGCATGCCACATGCAATTGATAAGTATCGGAAAAAAATCTCAGGACCGGTTGCTGACAGAATCGACATGTGGGTTCAGGTTGGTGACATGCCACTCGAAGCGCTCGCAATAAAAAAGAAACAGGCTGACGATCTGACACAGAAAGCACGAGAGCGAATCAAACAAGCACGAGTGCGTCAGGATGAGCGATTCAAACATTCAAACGGAATCACCACGAATGCCGACATGCGGCCAAAGGAAATTGAGACGCTTGCAGGACTTACGCAGAATGCAGAGGAGACACTCGTAGCAGCTGCACGCACCATGAAGCTCTCCGCTCGCGGCTATCATCGCACCATCAAACTCGCACGCACCATTGCGGATCTTGCTCAGTCTGACACCATCGAACCCGCTCACATGTTGGAGGCACTGCAGTACCGCCAGCGAGAATTATAGTTCCTTGAAACTTCACGGATTGGGGCTACAGTGCGCGTATATGAATACCCGCAACTTTGTCCTCAGTATTATCATCGCTGTTGTAGCAATTCTTTTTATTGTGTACATGTGGATGCAGAACTCGCCCGCAGTCGACCTTTCGGGTATCACCCCCACAACAACGCCTGAACAAACCGTCACACCGGAAACTGCGGCCGCAACATCATCGGTACTACTCGCTATGCTCGACACTGCGCAGACTTCGAACGGTCCGTCCCGCGGCTGCGACAAAGTGGTCATGGTGAACCAGCAGATTCCTTCGACCACTGCGCCGCTCACCGCTGCGATGAATGCGTTGTTTGCTATTGCGACAACCTCAGTCGGCGGCTGGTATAACTACATTCCACGTACCTCGGGCACGCTCCAATTTGATCATGCAACTGTCGTGGGCGGCACGGCAAATATTTATCTCACAGGTTCACTCTCCGGTCTCGCAGGTGTGTGTGATGACCCTCGAACCGAAATTCAAATTGAAGAAACTGCAAAACAATTTCCGACAGTATCAAGTGTGCAGCTCTACCTCAACAACGTTGCGGTTTCGACGCTTGCACCGAGTATGAAATAATGTTCATATATTAATCCTTCGCTGAACAGACGCCCTCAATCTCGTAAGCACTCGGTGCATACGCTTCTAAAGAAAGACGACCGCAGCGTGTGCGGTCGTTTTGTTTTCGTGCGCATACTTTAGTGCGCGAACTGTTTTGTGAGTGCGTGCAGCTCATCAAGCGTATTAACTCCCAACGCTTCATCATTCACCGAATAGGAGAAAGCGCATTCGTGTATCACCCGACCATCAATTCGTGCCATGTGAATCAGCGGCGGCATGTGTAGCTCGTCACCGAATCCATCTGACTTTTTAAACGGTTTAATTTTCGGTATCATTTGCTCTAACCACTCAAGATCCCATATCCAAAATGATGGGTTCACGGATTGAATTGCATACCCTTTCGGCGTTATGAATGGGCTGTTGTGTTCGATAATCCCAATGATTTCACCGTGACTATTTCGTACCACCCGTCCATATCGATCAAGCACAGGGTACTCGTGACTTCTACACACGGTCGCCATTGTCACCACATGATGCGATCGATGGAGTGTAAGCAATGCGCGCGTTGAACGAGCGCTCCATTTCGGCATATCGCCATACGTAATCAGTGCATGCTCAATGTTGCGCGCGCGCAGATTTGGTATCGCTCGCAAAACGGCATCTGCCGACCCGCGACGCTCGTGCTGAATAACGAACTCCGGCATACGGCGAATCGTTCCCACATGAACCGAACTTTTAATCGCCGCGATCACCGCTGCGCCGTCTCGCGGATTCACAACAACGACTGTTTCGGTAATGCCTGCATGTTCAGCCATGCGCAACGGATACGCGATCATTGGTATCCCGTTGATCCGCTCGATAACTTTCGGTACCGGCTTGCCATCGGGACCAGAACGTAGTGACCCATAACCTGCGGCAACAACAATACATCCGATCATCTAACACCTCTTTTCTGACCAATCTAGATTCTGCTGAGATTCAACATTGAAAACCCGCATTTCGCAAGAAACTCCTGAACGGCAGCAGAATACCCTGGATGCGCGGCGTGGAGAAGCGAGTGAGGAGCCGTACTAAATGTACGGTGACGAACGAGAGAGGCTCCACAACAAAGCAGACGGGGTATGCCTGCTGTCGTTTAGAAGGGGTTCCGGACACCGTTACGAATCTCGAAGTGTAAATGCGGTCCGGTAGATTTGCCCGAATTGCCGAGTGCACCGATATGCTGACCTTTTGAAACAGACTGACCCAGGCTCGTGTTAACAGCTGAAAGGTGTGCATAGAGCGTCTGTGAGCCGTTACCATGCTGGATAACGACATAGCTGCCGTACCCACCGTTATATCCGCCAGACTTCGCCACAATTACGTCTCCGGCGGCGGC
>JBKJSQ010000099.1:0-8855 GCA_046594495.1 Minisyncoccia bacterium
ATCGAAGCAAGTGGCACAGAACGTTCTTCAAGGTATGGCAGTAATTGTTCAATGGAAACCGGATCGGCAATGAGAGAATCTACTTCATACGCACGCGCCGCGCGAGTTGTGACACCGACACTCTTCTCTCCAGCGAGCGGCACCATGTGGTTGAGATAACACCACATCGATTTCTCGAGTGTGTCGTGAGAATCGATAAAATAGACCAGCGGCCTTTTGGAAAGCGCGCCGTACGGCTCAGCGGCAATATCAGAGAAGCTCCACGCGGACACAAACGAGCTCGTGGGCAGCCGAACAATCTTTCCAATACCCTGATCTCGCTTGTATGAGCGTTGATTCAGGGGGCACGCGGCGAGTTCCTGTCGGGCAACGATCGGTAATTCCTCAAAGTTTTTTGACGTTCCCCATTTCTTTGCATACAAATCGGCGGTTGGGTGTGAACCAATTTCCGAAATCAATCTCTCCAGTCCGGGGAGCGGTATCATAGTCGTTCGACAAGCTTGATGCTCTTATTCTCCGCGGGAAATGGACTTTCCGCGAACACAACTTCAAGCGGTACAAAAAGGCCATCCGCAACAAGCTCCGCTAGGGTACGCGTGGGTGTGAGTCGGAGCGCCCGCGAGAACTTCTCACCGATTTCTCGTGCGAGCCCTGCGGTGCCAACTCCATCTTTCCGAAAAATGCACAAGGAAAGCTTGCCTTGCACGCGCTCCCCGTCCCGCACACTCGAGGCTTCGATACGGTAATCATCAAATGCACGCAGTGCCGTTGCGACGCGCTGGCATTCTTCCTGCCGAAGCGTCACGCCAACGAGTTTAATGTAGTCGTACCCACGACGCCCGAGGACTTCAAAGGTTACTTTTTCGCCACACTGACACGGCGTCTCGTTCATGCGCACGCTGTCGCCGGTCTGATACCGCGTCACCGGTATTGTTTGGTTGAGAACTGTTGAGACCAGTAGTTCTCCTACGCCTTCACTATCGGGCTCATGCAGTGCAACAGAAACGCCGGGTCGCGGGTGATAGAAATTAGGGGGCTGAAAGTCACAACTCACGGTGGAAATTGCACCGATTTCTGAAACCGCAAAGAGGGACCGTCGCACGGCATTCGGGAAGCGTTCGGAAAGCAGTGAACATGTTGTTTGTGTCAGGAATTCACCAAAGACATTAATACTCAAGATGCGGGCACGACTGTGTTCATCCATCGAGGCAGCCACATGCAGAATGTAGGAAGGAACTCCGAGTATCTTTTGGGGAGCAAAATCAGCAATGAGCGCAGCCGGCTCCTCTGTAAGATCGAGCGGGTCAATACTGAGAAACAACGCATCCTCGGTAAACTTCTGGCCATCGAGAACGGTAAACAAACGCATCGTGAGCGGCCCAAAACAGCACAGCACCCGATCCGACCCCACGTACCAGCTTCTGGTTATTGGAATTCGGTAGATCAGGGCCGACGCTTTGTACATACCGACCAGAATCGTACCTCCCGTACTTCCCGAACTCAGGCGCAGCGCATAATCCATCACATCCCGAGGTGGCGGTGGAGAATCAATAAAATCTCGCAGTGTTTGCTCAGCTATCTTTGCGAAATCTTTCCTCTCGAGTATGACCTTCTCATCAGCGTCCACTTTCATACAATCAGATACCGCAACAACACGTTAGCTCTGGAATCCGCTACAATTCACGTACACGTCTGAAATGTGACCTTGGTTCGATGTGGTGTTCAATGATTCGTCTACGGCGCACATATTGTTCACTGCCATGTGATTCCCTCCTATTTTTTGCTGGAGGGAGTACACATACGCCGCAGCATACGTGAACACAAGCACGGCGAGCGCCAGTAATACATTAGAAAGCAGAGAAGGGCGTCTCAGCATGGGTGGATTATACTACGGTATGTGGAAATCCTTTATCTTGCGCCCTCGCATATCAAACGTGCGCCTCTGGTCGGCTGCGGTGGTACTGGGACTTATCTGCATAGCGACCATGGCCCTATATATTCAATACACCCGTCCGGCGCCGTGCAGTAGCTTGCGATATCTAGCGAAGATTCCGTGCTATATGACGGAAGCCCGAGAAGCAATGGACAAAGGAGGTGTCGTGGGAGGATTTATATATGCCGAGTCCATGCGAGGCCAACTCGACTACGCCCTGAATCACTTTGTAATGCACGAGATTGGCCGACAAACCTACCAGGCCTTAGACGGCAACATCCCCGCCGCACTCAACGTTCAGAAGCAATACATTACGCCAACAGAGTTTGATTATGAACTCGATGGATACCGACATGGTCTGTTTGAGGCTTTTTTTACACAAAAAGGTACGCGAGATGCGGCTGGCCTTGCCTCAGAAATATGCCCTGACTCGTTACCAATTCACCGAAACATTCCTGTTGGTATATATGCGTATCCCCCACACCCCATTCAGCAGGAAGAAAATAATCAAAATCAATGCTTTCACGCCATCGGGCACGGTCTTATGTACGCCAATAACAACGACATAAAACTATCACTCTCTCAGTGTGACGATATGCCCGAAGACTGGCAGCAACAATGGTGCTACTACGGAGCTTTCATGCAGTATACGTACACTGACTGGCCGGGGTACGACTCAGACCTCGAGCGCCACAAAAGACTCCCTGAAGGAACAACTATGGCGATGCTGTGCGAAGAAATACCCGAACGTCAGCAAAATGCATGCGCTCGCCTTGTTGGAAGAGGGTACGTGGACCAAACAACGAGAGGTACAGATGAAAACGTGAAAGCAGTATTTGATCAATGCTTAGTTGTCGATATACGATTTCGTGAAGCATGTATCGTGGAAACCGCCGGGTCCTTTTTGCCGGAGGCATTTTCGTCGGACCCCAAACGGGCGTTCGATTTGTGCGAGTCATTGTTTTCCGAAACACGCTACCAGCGAGCATGCGTTTTTGGACTGGCATCGGGAATCAAGCAGGGTGCGGGAAAATTTGAATATAAAAATCAAGAGAATGTATGCGGCCTCGTTGATACACAATTCAAAGATGTTTGCGCTCGCGCAAAAGGACGGGGGTACACGTGGTTTTGAGGCCACAACTCCTATTCCATAGGGAATGTCAGACCTGTAAACGATTCACTCGGATTTGCGTTTTTTATTACTTCCAAGCAACCATCCTGATACACCCGAGGTAACTCAAGACATACTGCCAGAGCTTCGTCGAAGCTGCCGAGAAGTACCGCTAATCGTGCCACACCCGTACGACACTGAGCTTGATTAGACATTTCTGAGCTCACAGAAAAACACGCGGAGACCGCTTCGCCGGTATTTCGACCAGCGCTGCGTACAACCACTGCGACCCCCGCAAAACAAGAAGCTTTTAGTTCCGGCCTTGAGAGTGTTTCGCACAATTCACCCATGCGCCTAATACGTTGCGTCGTTTGCGCAAGATCATTCGAAACAGGCGTATTTGCCCACCATGTTGGCTGCCAGTAATAGCAGATTCGTCCAAGAACGCCGGAGAACTCATCGCAGGGAGCCAGCCAATTCTTCCCGACGGGTCGTACATGCAGCCCGTCCCCCAGAAACTTATGCAGGTTGTACTCCATAAATACACCTCCATAACATCCTTTCATATACGTCTCGGTCGGGAGTGTTCCGCAAATCGTAATTGCTTTTTGTAAATCATTAAAAGAATATCCTTGTAGGCTGAGTACACCGTGTCCAATACTGTGTAGACATGTTGGGATTCCTTTGCATATTTCGACCACATACGGAAACGAACCCATTCCGAGGTCCGCAAAGGTCTCACCGATCATCTGGTGAGAACACGCGTAATCAAAACGCTCATCACACACCGCGATACCTTGCATCCCTTCTTCGCTATAGAGCGCCGTACTGAAGATGTGTGTTTCGCTATGCTGAATGCCGAGAGGAAAATCCTTCAGGGAACCCGCAAGTTCTTCATATGCTCGATGACCACCAATCGCGTGAATCCTTGTCTTCCAGTACCCGAACTTATCCTGATATGAAGCGGTGGAATCATAATGGTTGTGATCGGGACTAGCTACTACAAACACAACAAGCGCAGCGAGCAAGAATGCTCCGGCGATGATGACGGAGTGCTTCATATGTTTTGCCACGAGATATTTCATTAGAAAGATTTGTGAGGATCCGCGGTTATTATTACATTTAAGCAACCGTCCCTATACACTCCCGATAATTCGAGACACACCGAACGCGCGACCTCAGGTTGACCGAGTAGTGCGATTAATCGTGCTGCGCCCGTACGGCAAAGAGCAACCCCGAGTGCTTCTGAACTCACCGCGCTACAGGCGGACACTCCCTCCTTGGGCGTGCGGCCCGAATTCATTGCAATAACTCCCGTTCCCTCAAAACAAGATGCTTTGAGTTCAGTGTCTGTGATCGTGCTACATAATGCACCCATGCGTTGAAACCCCGCCGGACTCAGATGCAAATCGTCTGAGGACAATGCGCTTCTCCACCATGTTGGCTGCCAATAAAAGCAGATTCGTCCAAGTACGCCGGAGAACTGATCACAGGGATCGAGCCAATTCTTCCCGAGTGGTCGAGGGAGCTGATCGTCACCAAGAAGACGACGCATGTTGTACTCCATAAACACACCTCCATAACACCCCTCAACATAGACGGCACTCGGGAGCGCTTCGCAACCCTTCAAAGCATTCTGTAAATCGGTGACTGCATATCCCTGCTGCGCGAGTACCCCATGACCAATGCTATGCAGACAAGCCGGGCCTCCCTTGCACGCCTCCACAATCCGAGAAAATGAATCCATACCGAGATCCGCAAATATCTCACCAATGACTTGATGGAAACACGCATATTCAAAACGATCATCACACACCGCAATCCCCTCAATTCCCACTTGTTCATAGAGCGCCGTCCCAAACGCATGCGTCTCGTTGTGTTGTATTTCGACAGTGAATCCTTTCAAAAAGGTTGCGAGTTCTTTATACGCCGGCACTCCGCCAACGGCGCCTACTCTCGTGTTCCAGTACGCGAGCTTTTCTTGGTACGAAGCTGTCGCGGGATCGTAAGGACTACGCTGCATGCTATTAAGTATAAAAAATGAGCACACCAGAATGGCTATACATACTCCCACGACGATACTAGAGAACTTCATGGTATTCATTGTGAGTACTTTTCAATTGGGAGCATCTCCCCGAGGGTAGATCCGTACGGATTCGCACTTTCTACCACTTCGAAACAACCCGCTCGATATGTTCCCGACAACTCGGTACATGCAGCACGAGCCTCATCAAATCTGCCTTGAAGTGTGATTAATCGCGCCACGTTCGCGTGGCAGAGCGCTTGTTCCGCTCTATCCGGACTCACAAAGGCGCATGCAGAGATTCCATCTCGATTGGTTGGACCGGCGTTCAACGCACTCATTCCCACTCCTTGAATACAAGCGGCTCTGGATTCTTTCTCTTTGAGAGAACGACATAATTGGCCCATACGACTCAGTATAGATGGAGTCAAACTCTGATCGTTCGATACGAGCACGCTTCTCCACCATACCGGTTGCCAATAAGAACACACTCGACTCATTTTTCCGGAAAATTGACTACAAGGATCGAGCCAATCCGCTTCTATTACACGAGCCCGCGGATCATCTTCAAGAAGACTACGCATGTTGTACTCCATGAATACACCGCCGTAGCACCCTTGTATGTATAACTTGCTTGGTAGGGTCTCGCACAATTTTATTGCATTTTGTAAGTCATTGGAAGAATAGCCTTGCAGCCCGAGCACGCCATGCCCAATACTATGTCTGCAAGACGGATCCCCATTGCACGCCTCGATAATCTCAGGTAAAGCGGCCACTCCGAGATCGACAACAGCTTCGCCGATGATTTGATGAAAACACCCGTACCCAATTCGAACATCACACACCTTCACACCTTGAAGCCCCACTTCGCTGTAGAGTGCGGAAGCAAATATGTGAGTCTCCTCGTGGCCCAGTCCAGCCGGAAATTTTTCTAAGGAGGTTAGAAGCTCTTCATACGCGCGCTCTCCACCTATGGCATGGGCTCGCATTTTCCAGTACGCGAACTTTTCTTGATAGGAATCGGTGAGGGGTTCGTAGGAGCTCCGATTGACACTGAATATTAAAAATACTCCTGTCACAGCGAGTACGCATAGCCCCGCCACAATGCCGGAGAGCCTCATGTATTTCGATCGCACAAGTTTCATAGGTCTTTCTATGGTAACGTAAAAATCATGAGTGACGAGAGCGGCGTTAATCCTCAGTTCTTGAGGAACGTTTTGCGGTGGGTAATTCTAATTTCGAGCATAGTGCTCCTCGTGTGCGCGACTCTTTTCATATCCACTAAACAGACACGGAAATCGAGCATTGACCAAAAAAATCGCACTATAACAATTACAGCCACGTACGCTGCACAACAATCGCACACATCGAAGGGTGTGGGAAACATGCACGGTATGGATATGTCAACGATGACTCATTACGACGAAGGCGTGTGGGTCGAACGTGAATTTGTTGTCCCTGAAGATGTGTGGCTTACGGAGTTCTCAACTGATTTTAGCGGCATTTCTGCACACAACTTTTACCTATTCATAAAAGGCACGCGCGATGAATGGTGCCCTGAAAACCCGACGGCCATATATTCCGGCGGTACAGTGAGCGCCAAGCGTCCGCTAACATTCAATCCCCCGTTTGGGGTATTCATAAAAAAAGGAACTACCCTTGTCCTAAAAGCACTCTATATGGCGCCTGCCGGCGATCTTCCCGAATCTAATATTTCTTTTTCCGTACACGCAGAATACGAACCTGCTACGAGCTCTCTACGCACCGTGCCGATTTTCCTCCACTTCATCACCCCTGGACCGTGCGCCTACACACGTCCGATTTTTACAGTGCCTGCCTACGCGAACAATGCGATTTTCAGTAGCGCCGAGAAACCATTTATATTCTCTGATGATGGACACATACTCAAGGCCATGGCACATTTCCATGCCTCATACGAAAAAGGAATCGTAAATACCGTGAATATTTTTATGAACGGCAAAATGCTTGATTCTTTCACGACCACTGATGTTGGAAACGACGCTGAGCGCAATCCGCAGCTACTCACGGATGAGTTGGTGCGGGTGAACGGCGGCGATATACTCACCATGCAGGCAATTTTTAGCAACCCGCGCGGCACGCCCGTGGCTGAAGGCATGGCGATTTTCGGCTTCTATTTCGCCCCACAGAAACAATAATCCATGTATAAAAATAGAATGATTCAGTTGTTGGCGTCAGTCGCGCTTATTGGAATCGGCTTTCTATTCGGGACCTTAGGTCCTGCACTTAGGAGCGGCTCGGAGAAAATTCTCAGTGTCTCAACGTCCGCCATTACAGTACCTGCTCACACCAAGCCGGTCGACATCAAAGCAGTAAAAATGACCGCTATCGGAGTAGAGGAAGATATCATCGTTCCCGAGGATGGCTGGATAACTTCTTTTAGTCCACAGGTGGAGGGTGCTCCTGAGTCCGCTCTGCGGTACGGGTGGCTGTTCGACACTTCCCAGTCAGACCCCTACTGTACATCGACTCAAGCACGCGTGGTGTTTGTAATGTCGCTGGAAAAAACCCCTCAGGTAGAATTTCCTGCTGGATTCGGGTACTTCGTCACACGTGGCACAAAACTTCGCGTAATGGGTGGATTCGCCAATTTGACTGAGCGTGATTTTGCAGCGGCCTCTCTTACCGTAAACCTCACGTTCGTTCCTGTTTCATCGGGGAAAAAACTTGGTACTGCGTACCCACTTTTTCTGAACGCTGAGTGCGATTCTCTTTTTGTCCTACCGCCAAACGCTCAGAACTTTACGAAACGCCTCAAGCACCCCTTCGTTATCCCGATAGACGGCCGGATTGTGCTCCTTGGCTCTCATGCGCATGACTTCGTTACAGAAATGCTATTGACGCTCAACGGCCACGAGTTGTGGAAAACGAGTGCCGTCCATCTTCCGAACGGCACGAACTTGGGAAACCCGGTCTACACAGCACCTTTCAATGGCGTACCCGTAAAAAAAGGTGACACGCTCGATTTGGTGCAAAAGTCTACCAACCAGAAAAATGCTCCCGCTGCCGCTATGTCGTCGATGTATATTCAGATTCTGCCGTCAGCCACTACCACTTCGGAGGACACTGGTGGCATGCACATGTAGGGTGTATGTCCAAACAGCAGATTTCTCCGAAAGTTAAAAAAGTGTTGCTTGTGGGCGGCATCATGATCCTCGGAGCTATTTTCGTAGTACTTGCTACATATATTCGTTACGCGTGCATACAGCGCGAGATTCAGGTGCTACAGAAAGAAATGTCATTGTTCGTCGCACCCGCAACCGAAATACAAGACACACTTCGGGCGCTTCGAGTGGAACGCTACGCAATCGAGGTGCGATTTGAACCCCTTTTTGCCCTCGCAGGATCTGACACCGATGGCATGCGCAAAGCGCTCATCCCCCTAGAGCGTCAGGCATCATTGATTCTTGGGTCGTATTCCCCCGCAGAACGCGCACAAATCGAGCCCGTGTTGTATCCTCGAGCGTTCCTCACGCTTCTGCCTGGGCTCGAAGACATGCGCCGGATAATTATCCACTCCCCGAGCGAGGAAGCTGTGCGCGAGTACGACCAGTTGCTTAAAAAAACTATTCGAGCATATAGAGACGAAATCGCACGATACAAAGAAACGCTCGTGGCACTCCCTGCCGACGAGCAGAAAAAAACCATCAACTATTTAGCCGGCTCTACCACCATTCCTAAGCTCATCGAAAAACTTGAAACGCTCGAGCGACACGCATTCACACTCGAAACGAAACGGGAGAAAAGAT
>JBKJSQ010000100.1:0-3710 GCA_046594495.1 Minisyncoccia bacterium
CGCAGGGCATGGGTTTTCGTCTTTGTGACCCCACGGAGAATCGAACTCCGATTAACGGCTTGAAAAGCCGGCGTCCTAACCGTTAGACGATGGGGCCTTGCTTCGCCTGGTGCTTCACAGGGCAAAGCCCTCTGGAACGGCGAATAGCCAGTATACTAGCGCATTTCATGGGGGTTAGAAAGTGTGGTAATTTGAGCGACGGCCAGATCATTCGTTTGATGCATTTGCATCGAACATTTCCGATATCCTCAATGGTATTGGTTTTCGGGCCGGGCTTAAGTCCGGCCCCTTGGAGAGATGGCTGAGTGGTCGAAGGCACCGGTTTCGAAAACCGGCAGGCTCGTAAGGGCCTCGAGGGTTCAAATCCCTCTCTCTCCGCAATGATTCAAAAAATGCGCCGTTGAGGCGCTTTTTTGATACATCAGTGCGAGTAAGAGAGAGGGATTTGAAAGCGAGCACTGGGGCCCCGTGAGCACACGGGGATGAGCGAGCGTGGTCAGGCGGAGATTTTTTGTGACGACAAAAAATCGAGCGCTTGACCAAATCCCTCTCTCGTCACGGGGGTATGCAAGCCAGGGCAGTGATCACTTAACCAGCTTGCGAGTTTAGTGAGTCACGCCGTTTCTCCGTGAGTAGGGCGAACCCCGAGGCGGGGACTGCGCGCGGGACGAGCGACGACGAAACTTCAAGCGCTTGGGTGAATCCGTCACTAATAATTTATAGAAACGCGGTGATTCGTGTAAATCCCCTCATGTATACTTTATCCATGTTCCGAGCTTTGAAGATTACTTTCGCTGTAGTTAATAGCGCGCTCGCCATTTATATAGGTGGGGCATATGCATACGGCCTATTGTATATTTTGAGCGGTGGAGAAGGGTCCGTGATTGGTCTTCTTTACATTCTTATTCTCTTTAGTTTAGTCACGGGTGTAGTTTGCGGCTGGATATTTGCATTGGGCAAAACTAACTCGATCCTAGTAAAGATTTTGTCGTTCATACCGGTGATGTTATTACTTTATACTTTGTATATCGTCTATTCACCACGATTTACAGAATATTACCATTGCGCAAATATTCAGACAGAAATTGGACCGAAGCAGCGATGTGTGACAATGGACGGGCAAGAAGTAATCGTCGATCGCTAAATGATGTATTAGACAATGGTGAACTATACGCAGCTAACATTTTTCAATGAAACTCAAAATTGTTATTGTCTCCCTGATTATTGTTGCCATCGTAGGTGGTTTTTTCTATATAGAAACAATTAAGAAACCTTCGTTGATCACGCAGGAAAAGATAAGCACATCCTATTGTGAGAACGATGAACGAAATCAGGATATTTATATAAAGAATACTGTAACCTCCGGTCAGCTGAATAAAATTGATAGGGTTCCAAACATAGAATCTGACCTCTGTGAATCAGAAACTGGCAACGTCACAACGGGAGGAAGACTGGTTGAAAGATCTTGCAGGGGCGATATTTTAATTGTAGAGCGATATAATTGTGGTTACGGAAGCACTTGCCGCGATGGGAGGTGCATTATGAATTAATGACAAACTGGTCAAGCCAGTAGATTTTTCATATGAATCCCTAATGGCAGCCATTTGCAAGAACCGGTCCGTATCAACGTCTCTAGGGTGTGAAAATAGCCATGGGCATGGTTTTTGTAGTGGCCGCTATGATAGGTGGCGTATTTTTGTTGCGGACGAGCCCTGTGAGCATGGTGGACACGACACCTGTTGCTACCTCGACACCGATATCGAAACCACCTGAGAACAAGCCTGAACCAATTCCCGAAATCCCGGCGCCGAGTACATTACAGCGCTCTGAGATAGAATGGGCCGACAAAACAAAACAGCAGGTCGTCTTTACATTTGACGGCGGTGCAGGCAATCAATCTATCGAAGAAATTCTTGCAGCGCTCAAAAAGCACAATGTAACAGCAACGTTTTTTGTGACCGGTAAATGGGCCGAACAGAATTCATCTTGGGTGCGTCAAATGAATGCCGACGGTCACGAAATTTTCAATCACACATACAACCATCCAGACCTAACAACAATTAGCGCAACTGAACTCGCCAGTGAATTTGCACGCACGGAGACGATCTTACGAGCATTGACTGGCAAAACTACAAAACCGTATTTCCGACCCCCATACGGTGCGCGAAATAAAACAGTACTCGATGCAGCGCATGCCGAAGGGTACCGCTCTGTCTATTGGACAGTCGATGCGCTGGATTGGAAGCCGGGAATAACCGACGCTGAGGTTCGAAGCCGCGTGCTCGATAATTTGAAACCGGGCACTATCTACATGATGCATATCGGCGATGACATAACGGGGCGATTGCTCGATGAGCTGCTCACAAAGATCAAAGAGGGCGGCTACGCTATTCAACCACTGACCGAGGCGCTCTAATTCATGAGAAACAACGGTTTTGCTAAGATATGTGCATGGCCGAACTGAAGACTCAAAAGACCAAGGCAAGCGTATCTGCTTTTATTGACTCTGTAGCCGACGAACAACGGCGGACTGATGGCAAGAAACTTCTCAAGATTTTCAAAACCGCCACCGGCATGAAGCCGTCGATGTGGGGCACGAGCATGGTGGGGTATGGAGAATACCACTACAAATCCGAACGCTCCTCGCAGGAGGGCTACTGGCCGCTCACGGGTTTTTCCCCGCGCAAAGCAAATATGACCGTGTACATCATGCCCGGATTCAAAGACTACGGCGCACTATTAAAGAAGCTTGGAAAACACAAAATTTCGGGTGGCTCATGCATTTACATCAATACGCTCTCTGATATTCACGAGCCGACGCTCGTCGCGATCATTAAAAAATCGTTTGTGGATATGAAAAAGAAACACAAAGTGGCGTAGTGAGTTATACTTTTGATATGTATGGAGCAATACTGATAGTGCACATCATCGGTGCGATAGCGACCGGTGCACTCGCTATATATGCATGTACCGCGATGATTTTGGGAAATGCTGCAATATACCGGCGTGTTGCACTCGTGCTTGGAATGATCGCAACTTTTGAAGTCGTTACGGGAACCGCGCTAGCGGTGCTCTCTGCCAATATCACCATCGCGTCAGTTTGTGACAACATCGCGTATTACTTGGTAGGTGTAGCAGTCGTAGAGGCGCTCCTGTTTATGCGGATGAGGGGAGTGCGGATCCGATTTCCGTTTGCTCAAACCCTTGCTCCAATTGGTGTGAGTCTCGCACTCATGTTCTCCGGCCTCATACTTGGATTCTAGGCGCCCTTGTTTTTTATTTTGGCGGAGTATACTGTCGCGATGAATCCCGTTAGAGGCTACGGTAGCGGAACGAAACAATTGTCGTTCGTAATATACGCATTCAAGCGGGAAATTAGTGGTGTTAAATCAAAGGCGGGAAGCAACGCTTCCTGCCTCTAACGGGATGAATCGGTACCGGTGGGGGCTGCTTGCGGTGTTTGCTTGTACTTGGGTGTTTGCAGCAATCAATCCAATCGACCGCAATACATGGATTGTCGAAAACATCCTTGTGGTCATATTTGCCGCACTACTCGTGGTGCTTGCTCGGTATTTTAAGCTCTCGGATGTTTCCTATACATTCATTACGGTGTATTTGATACTGCATCTCATTGGCGCACACTATACGTATTCGGAAGTTCCGTTTGGATACTTCCTGCAAGATCTGATCAACTCGCCGCGAAACATGTA
>JBKJSQ010000150.1:0-6673 GCA_046594495.1 Minisyncoccia bacterium
CGTAAAATAGAGCCAAATATTGGAAGTTCATACGCTGCGCGCCACGAGATACGCGGATTGCGGAACGGCGAATCGGCTAACAGCAGCAGGATAATGAATACATGTTGGAGGAGTGATACGTAGAGTGTGAGAAACACTCCGATGTGGAACGCAACGAGGCCAAACGCCCACAGGCCATGGAGGTGTGGCTTGAATGCTATGTAAAAGGAACTCACCTGGAGATAGACCACAAATATAAGCGGAAGCCATGCGACCACGGGGTGCGCGATGATGAAAGGTCCAAATATGCTCGTGTCGTCGTAGGGCAATCTGATGAATTGTGTCGCAATATGAAGCGCAGATGCATTAAATGAGAATATGCTCGGAACCCCTTCGATTAATTGATGCATCGCTTCATAAAACTTCCAAAGACCTGACATTGAATAAATGAGAAGTACGAATGCCTGCGCACCCCAAAATATCGTAAGGAATTTCTCACGTGCACCTTCCGTTGGGGCTGCATCCCAGATATTAGGAAGGAGTGCGAAGAAGAGCGTCGTCCACACCCACAAATCCGTTTGATGATAGGTGATTCCGAAGGAGTTGGCGAACGCGTGAAATTGGAGCGTGGTAAGAAATGCGAGAATACGCGCCCACCGTCGTCGATAGAAGAAGCAGCCAACAAGCACGCCTATGGCAAACGCAAGGTAGATTAGCTCAGCAGCCGCCACGTAATCCATAGTATGTGCCCACATAATCGGCCATCGGGGGGAGAAGTTTTGTACTTGCGGGAGGACAAATCGTAATTGCACCAACTCCATGCTCGCCATGAGTAGAAGGAAGTAATACAGAATGGGAACACGACTCCCTGCCTTCTGGAGGTCACCGGTTTTTATGAAAGAAAGTGTCGGTAACCACATATTATTCGTCGACACCTGACGTAAATGTTGCAATCGTTCGCGTGATCAATAACGACCCATCCTTCCAACGCTCAATCGGATTGAAACTAATTTCGACTACATCGTAAACTACGGGTGAGAGAATGAAGTTTCCCTCAAGGCTCTTGCGAGCAGTGAGAATCATACTTTTGTTCTCGAGCTGGAGGGCTCTGCTGAGGTCGGCAACATTGTGCACCAGAGAATGGTTGTAATCGAGCTTCTGGTTGAAAATCACCCCTTGTTTGTTGTCGAGGTAGACCGGCGGGTTGAACGTTTGATTGCCTGCTTTATGCACGACAATGGTAAACTCCGTTTTCACGGGCGCAGGTACGCGGCTGTAGAGGTACCAGGATGATATGAGGTACAGCTGCTCTTCTCCGCGCGCGGTTAGTCGCGCCGCGTTTCCGATAATAAAATAAAATACAAAGAACAAGAGAAAAAGCACACGGAAATTCTTTGTATTCATGTCGTCAGGGTACTATGCCAATCCCATCGTTGCTGTCAATTCTCTGTGATCGTAGCTGTATGCGCGGTATTGGCCGTAAAGATGTGTACCGCGTATAATGTCCCGATGAATCCTGTTAGAACGCACTCACGAGGAGGTTTCGAGGTCGCTTTATCACTGTATAACCAAATAGGGCAGGCCTCTGCGGCTGTACCCTGTTTCTAATGGGATGAATTATCGCGTACAGGGAGGGAAAACCCTCTCGGGGACGGTGCAAACCAACATATCAAAAAACGCCGCTGTGGCACTCTTGTGTGCCTCGCTTCTGAATAAGGGGGAAACTATTTTGAAGCGCATGCCGCGCATTGAAGAGGTGAAGCGACTCATTGAGGTGCTCGAATCAATCGGTGTCAAAATTGTGTGGGACCCAAGTGGAGACATGCGTATTACGCCGCCTGAAAAAGTAGACCTTTCTAATATTAATCACGAGGCAGCATCGCGTACACGCTCTATAGCACTGCTCATTGCCCCGCTCGCGCATTTGCTGGGTGAATTCGAGCTTCCGGCTCCGGGAGGCTGTAATTTGGGTAAGCGAAGTCTGGGCTCGCACATCGACTCACTCGCACGACTCGGTATTTATGTGGAGGGTAACGAGGGTGCGCACACGTATCATGTGTCGACTCGGGACATGCATCCATCGGAGATCATCATGTATGAAGCATCCGACACCGGTGTAGAAAATGTGCTCATGGCAGCTGCAAAAATCCCCGGTGTAACAACCATCAAATTTGCGAGCGCAAATTATATGGTGCAGGATCTTTGTGTTTTCTTAAAACACTGCGGCGTGCAGATAGATGGCATTGGTACATCAACGTTGGTTGTGCACGGACTTTCCGAAATCAATTCCGAAGTACACGGGCATCCGAGTGAGGATCCGATCGAATCGATGTTCTTTATTGCGCTCGCCGCGACGACGCACTCCACGATTACCATCGAGCGATGCCCGATTGATTTTATCGAATTGGAATTATTTACGCTGCAGCAGATGGGATTGAAATACTCAGTGGGTGAGCGCTATGCTTCAGAAAACGGCCATACGGTACTGCGAGATATCACCGTAGAAGCGTCGGATCTGACTGCGCCGCCAGACAAAATCGCCCCACGACCATACCCGGGGATCAATATCGATAACCTTCCTTTTTTTGTGCCCATTGCGACGCAGGCAAAAGGGAAAACATTGATCCACGATTGGGTATACGACGGTCGGGCGCAGTATTATCTTGAGATGAATCATTTGGGTGCGAATGTAGAATTGCTCGATCTCCATCGCGCGCTCGTAACCGGTCCTACGAAATTCCATCCTGCGCACATTGAAGCGCCTCCGGCTTTGCGCCCTGCAACGCTCATTTTGATCGGTATGCTCGCCGCAGAGGGCGAATCCATGCTCTACAACGTGTATCCCATCAATCGTGGCTATGAGAACCTGCATGAGCGCCTCAAGGCCATCGGCGCGTCTGTTGAAGCAGTCGATGCGTAGCTGCCACCAGAAGGTCAGCTCTGTATAGTGTCCGCCGGATAACAGAGGAGTAAATCGATGGAAAACGTTGTTGTTTTCGCATCTGGTACCGGAACCGGCGGCGGCAGTGGTTTCGCACGACTCGTGAAGTTTTCACAAAATACGAGCGAAGACACGGCATTCCGAATCGTCGGTGTGGTCAGCAATATTAGTGACGGGGGAGTCGAAGAACGCGCAGCAAACCTTGATGTGCCGTTTATGCATTTGCCTCACGAACGATGTACTCCCGAGGGATACGCGTCAGTTGCAGAGCACTTTGGAAAACAAAATCTCTGGTACGCGTGCTCGGGGTGGCGTTTGCCCGTCATCGGACTGGAACCGGCTCGCACGTTCAATATCCGACCTGCACTATGCAGGCAGCACGACGGCGTATTCTGTGCGCCCGACATGCACGGACATTATGTGCACGAAGTCGTACGTAAGGCGCTCGATGCGGATGAGCTGGGAGAAACGCCGCGTACAGGCGTAACAATGCACTTCATGCCGAAAATTCCGGCTCCGAAAATTAATTACAAACTGATTTTCGCTGAAATTCCGGTGAATTTGGAGAAAGGTATGCCGGCGGAAGATATTCGAAAGCGCGTAAGCATAATCGAGCATCGGTGGCAGCCGATACTCACACAGATGGTGGTGACGCGACAAATTCGATTGGAGGAAGGAAAAGTAGTTGCTCCGATTGGGTATGGTCTTTTGCCGAAGATACTGGATCCTTTGTTTGTTTAAAATCATGCGCCGCGTTGCACGAGCTACGCGGGGCATTTGCTGTGGATAAATTGGTATACGCTTACGCCCGCGTACGTACAGTTGAAGTATGCAAAAAAAGATGCGCTGAAACTTTGTAACTATATGTATTACTCGAAATCAATTCCATGCCTTAATCGTAAGAGATTGAAAATTGCCCGAACTATGCGCATAATCGGTCTCACGCCGCGGTGGTGAAATTGGTAGACACGCTAGCTTCAGAAGCTAGTTCTCGCAAGGGATTGGGAGTTCGAGTCTCCCTCGCGGCACTCATATGAATATTAAAAATACTTCAGTTGTTATAACAGGCGCAGCACGAGGTCTTGGAGCGGAGCTTTCACGTGCGCTTGTGGCGTGTGGCGCAACGGTGTTGTTGTCTGATATTGATGGTATCGATTTACAAGATCTTGGCATCGAACTCGATATGCCGACGATGCACTGCAATGTGACTGATAGAGAGCAGGTGATAGCACTTGGTCGCGCGGCAATGGATGAATTCGGAAAAATCGACCTGTGGATCAACAATGCCGGCATATGGATGCCCTATGTAAAAGCCGAAGAGGCCGACATGAACCGCGCACACTTGCTGATGGAGGTGAATTATTTCGGACTCGCATACGGCACGATTGAAGCCATGAAGCACATGAAAGCGACCGGTGGCATCATTCAGAATACGCTCTCGGTCCGATCGCTCAGAGGGAAGGCGCTTGGTGCCGCGTATTCGGCATCTAAATTCGCCGCTGAGGGCTTTTCGCAGGCAGTGCGGGATGAGCTTCGGGATTCGGGCATTAAGGTCATTGGAGCGT
This sequence comes from Minisyncoccia bacterium, assembly GCA_046594495.1. GTDB lineage: Bacteria > Patescibacteriota > Minisyncoccia > Phycocordibacterales > UBA2100 > UBA10103. The sequence goes on from JBKJSQ010000150.1 coordinate 4,486, forward strand.
ATCCATACCGTATGAAAACAGGGCTTTTTGGAGAGGATAAACACGAGGATTACGAGAGCTCGATGGAGCCTAAGGACGTGGCTAAAATCATTCTCGAGAACTTAGGAAAAGACAAGCCTGCAGAACGTGTGGAGATCTGGGCTCCCGGCGATATCCGAACAATGCAAACCATTTAACAAAAAACACCCGCCATGAAGCGGGTGTTTTTCCACAGTAGATATCTTATTTAGTAAATCGGATATCATCCCAGTACATATCAGTCGTTTCGGATCCTGAAGAGCCTGCAACGATTCGAATGTTGTCTACTGAGTCCACGTTGACTTGTTGAGAGAAGTATACCCAGTCGGTATACGGCCCTCCATTTATGGATGCTCGGTACATATCCGTATTCGTATCGAATTCAAGGTCGACTGTTCCGAATGTGCCGAGTTCATACGTCTCGATACCTATGTCTGCGAAGCCCGCACGCATTACCCATTGCCTGCCTGGTTGAGTATCTGAGCCGATACCAACGCCCCCAACATACTGCGACCCGGAGAAGAGACCAATCGAAGCCCCATGTGATCCCTGATCTTTCCTTTGAGCCCAATGAAGGGTTCCTGAAGTTCTCGGCGCAAAGCTTCGTTGTATAAAGGGTTCCTGATGATTTGGATTTGTCAGCCGTACTGAATGTGTTCCTTCGAATACAACGGAATTCTGAATTTGGAAAACCGTTGGACCTGACCAGCTGCTAGTCCAACCCGTCCCGCCATCTTGTCCATTTAGTGCGCCTATTGCCGAGGATTCAAAATTATCTGCCGGACCCTCAGGTTTCATATTTAGCACGATAATTTGAGATGCCCAATTTAAGTTTTTGCTAGTTGTAATAGTACTGGAGCTAACACCTGTAGTGCCTGCGGTAGCCTGTATCGAATCAAACGAAGCTATCGACGGACCGAAAGGTGTATTGCTCGAGTCCATTTTTTCCGCTTCACCTATTGGAATTGAAAAGTAATTTCCCACGGTTCCAATTTTTCCTGCTGGCACAGCAAAAACGGTAACTATCGTTGAGCTTGCATTTGGCACCGGAAGATTCCCTGTTGTTGCGGTAGTTCCATTACCAATCTTTCCGGTAGACGTCGCTATAGGGTTATTAGGGTCAATACCGTTATAGGGTGTGATACCACCTTGCATGGTGGCCTGGTTGGCAACTTCCCATCTATAATCGACAGGCTCTATAGCACCAGCAATTTTTTTATAGGTGATGAGTGCCACGTTTACATCGTTATCCATTCTATTAACCTCTTGCCAATTTACTGGCGGGGTGATCACCGCAGAAGTTCCACCATTTACCGCGATGCTCGCAAGCAGGAGAGTGCCAGCAATGGTTCCGACTGGCTTTTCAAGCGTAAGACGTGTCACTGTCACATCAGTTGATGAATTGGGTATTGGTACACCGGCTACGATGTCTGCACCAGCTAGCGAGCCTATTAATAGCGATGCGAAAATCGATGCGACGAGAACAAGTTGTCCGCTTTTGAGTAACGTCATTCAGATTTGTATAAACTTCTAATGCGGTGATTCTATCGTGACGACATATGCAGAAAGCCGAATATAAATGCGGCTTTCAGGGGAGAAAAAGGGGATATCTTATACCACTTTCTTCTTTTCGCTATCTCCCGAGTTCACTTCGTAGTTCGTGTTCTGTGATTCGAAGAAGTTCACGAGTTCAAACACGTCGGTTGCAGTCGACATCCATTTCGCAGGATTCGTTGCATTGTAATGTTTATCCATTCCAAGCTCCGTGAGTCTTCTGTCAGCCACATATTGCACGTACTGGTTCACGTAGTCGGCATTGAGTCCTAAAATTCCGCGAGGGAAGAGGTCGGCATTGAATCGCGTCTCCAAATCCACGCCTTCAATAACGATCTGACGGATCTCCTCTGCGAACTCAGCAGTAACAAGTTCCGGATTCTCTTCAAGAATTGAGTGAATGAGGTTAATGCCGAATTTGAGATGCAACGATTCGTCACGAAGCACCCAGTTAATCATCGAGCCAAGATTCCGAAGTTGATTGCGCTGGCGGAATGAAAGCGCGACCATGAATCCCGAGTAGAACCACACACCTTCCATCACGACGTTGGTAGCAACAAGGTTGCGTACAAAGTCGCGCTTGCCTTCGATGGTGGATACATCCATCTCATCTTCG
>JBKJSQ010000131.1:0-6940 GCA_046594495.1 Minisyncoccia bacterium
CTGAAAGTGGCCCGTCTATTTCCCATGAATGTGCGGACTTTATCACAGTATCAACGTCAAGATACTGGAGCTCGTTAACCGCGGTATCAAAATCGTGCTTTTTCATGAGTGGACAGCAAAAGTGGAAGGTTCAGCCTTCCATTCGTGGACGTACAAGTGAAATAAAGTGGTCGTTGCGCTCGTATTCATTGGCGTACGCATTGAATGACGTGAACGCAGGAGAAAAAAGTACCGAGTCACCAAATGCTGCCGCATCGAATGCGGAATCAACCGCGGTTTCGAGCGATTGAAATACCATCGGATCGTTGAGCATCGGTCGAATTCGGTCTGTGCCTGTGCCTGACACCAAAAAAACAGCCTTACACGTGCGCTGTATTTCACTTACGAGCACTTCGAGATCAAGATTTTTGTCCGCACCTCCCATTACGAGGATCGTGTCGCGACGACCTTGATCGAGCGCTTTCAATGCGGCGATTGTTGCCTCCGGCGTTGTTGCATTGTTATCGTTGAATACACGCACGCCTCCAGCAAGGCCCATGAATTGCAATCGCCCTTCCACACCATCGAACGATTCGAGTCCTGCCCGGATTGATTCGCTGGTGAGGCCAAGGCGAAGCAATACCGATGCGGCAAGCGACGCGTTGATGCGATTGTGAATACCCAATATTCTGAGCTCCCAGTCGGGTGCAAGATCACCAGGCACAATCGGATCAACCGGCGGATGCGCCGCGCGCACATCCGGTTCTATCTCCGCTCCGACGAACAGTGCATCTCCATCCTTTTGAAATAAAAATATGTTCGCCTTATCTGCAAAGTACGCCTCCATATCCGGATAATAATTCTGATGATCCGGCATGAGGTTGGTAAACACGGAAATATTCGGACTGATGTGTAAATCGCCAAATCCCTGCAACTGCCACGAATCAAGTTCCAAGACGGCCACGTCGCCCGAGTGAATTTCGGGCAACATGGCAAGTGTAGAGAGGCCACGAATATTTCCACCAAGAACTGTTCTCCTATTCGCGCGAATTAGAGAATGGAAAATCATGTGCGACACGGTTGATTTTCCACGGGTTCCCGTTACCCCCACGATTGTTGCGCCCATTGCACGCGCGAACTGCGCAAAGAGCGCCGTCGACATGTACACCGGTACACCGTTGTCCCGCGCCGCCTGAATATAGGGCGAATCAAGCTTCACGCCTGCACCCTTGAGTACAAAGTCGGCGTTCGTGAAATCAGACTCTATGTGTCCGCCAAGGTGGAATGTGATGTTCTGATAGGTCTTCAGTTGCTGAATCGAATCAGCAAGCTTTGTCTCGTCCTTGAGATCGGTCACCGTCACGTGTGCTCCGCACTCCGATAGAAACGCAGCGTCGCCCACGCCACGCCCGAGTAGTCCCAATCCTTGGACCGTTACCTTTTTACCCTTGAAATAGGCCCTGAAATCAGGGCTAGCGGTCAACATACGATTACTGTATCACTCAGAGAGCTTTTTAAGCGCCACAATATATGCAGCTGTCCGCATCGACACGTTGTGTTCATTCGCTGTGTCGAGCACATTCACAACCGCCGTTCGCATAAGCTCCGAGAGCTTCGCAAATACGTCGTCCTTCGACCATGTTTCGTTATGGATATTTTGATACCACTCAAAATACGAAACAGCGACGCCCCCGCTATTTGCGAGAATATCGGGAATAATCGCAACAGACATGTTGCTTAAAATTGCATCGGCTTCTCTTGTTGTTGGACCGTTTGCCATTTCAAGAATGATTTTCGCGCGCACTGATGCCGCATTTTCTTCCGTTATTGAATTTTCTAGTGCCGCAGGGACAAGAATGTCTACCCGAAGCGAGACGATATCATCCGGAGAAATTGGTTGCGCCTCAGCAATTGACCCAAGGAGAGATCCTTGTGCTTCTTTAAATGCTCGTACCGCTTTAATGTCTGGTATTCCTTCTGGCATATACACGCCGCTCTTTGAATCGGTAAGCGCAGAAACCACATACCCACTGTCATCCATATAGCCGGCAAGGTAGCTCCCCACATTCCCCATGCCCTGTATGGCTGCAGATTTTACTTTTGATTGTCCGGTTGACTCGAGATACGCTTCGAGCGCATAGAATCCGCCGAGACCGGTTGCCTCAGTTCGACCGAGTGATCCACCTTGGCTCACAGCCTTTCCCGTAATAACCGCGGGCATATCTTCTCCCACAATCTGCGCATATTCATCGCGAATCCAATGCATGATGGTCGCATTTGTGTTCACATCGGGCGCCGGCACATCTACGTACGGACCGATATGTGGTGCAAGTTCACGCGTGAATGCACGCGTGAGCCGCTCGAGCTCACCCTGCGATAGTTTTTTTGGGTCGACGCAAATACCGCCTTTACCGCCACCAAACGGCACGCCGATAACAGCATTTTTCATTGTCATCCAGAACGCGAGCGCTTTTACTTCGTCTATGTCGACATTGGGGTGGTATCGCAACCCTCCCTTAAAGGGGCCACGGATATTGTTGTGCTGTACGCGGTACCCCTGAAACGACTCTTCGCGGCCGTCGTCCATTTTGATTGTCATCGTTACATCGATGACGTTGTCGGGGGTTTCGAGTCGAGTGCGAAGCTCTTTTGATATTTCGGTGTGTTGCGCCGCTTCCTGCAATTGTTTTTTGGCACGCTCCCACGGGTTCAGCTCGGACGTATCTTGCATAGTTGTCGTATTGTATACCCCGTGAGATAAAAAAATCTATCTTTTCACCCAGATATCTCTCGTACTATCTCATGGGGTACACCCATCGAAGAGATAGCATCACATGAACAATCGCGCGCGCTCTTCACACTAAAATTGACATCCATGGGTATCGTTTCGTAAGACTCCGGAGCATGAATGTGCGACGCAGTCTGCACTGAGTAAGTAAGCCATTTTTGTGTGTCTCACCCAAAAACGGGATTTATCCACACGTAATGTGGCGCGAGTTATTTAAACAAACGTGCAAAAATGAGAGTCGCGACCAACAGATGTATCCCGTTTTTCTCTCCGGGATACGTTTTGACTCGAGAGATAGGTCTCACCGGGATGGATTCCCTGCCCGGTGTTTTAACGACCCCCTCTTGAGTCTTCGGCTGGGTAGCGTGCGCTCTCTTCCACGTTAAGTTGGAGAGAGATTACCAACGGTAAGTGGCAAACGTATGACGAATATATCAATTACAAAGCGCGACGGACAAAAGGAACTCTTTAACGCAGACAAGATCAATCGCTCAATCGAGCGGGCGGCAGAAGGACTCTCGGAGCCGATTTCGATGGTCACACAGATCGCGACCGAGACGCGCCTGACACTCTACGACGGTATCACCACCGACGAGATGGACTTAGCGACAATCAACGCTGCTGTCCAAAACATCAAGGAGGATATCGAATACGATAAGATTGCCGTTCGCCTTCTACTCAAAACCGTCTACCGCCGCGTCGTGGGAGAATACAACGACGATGCCACTGAACTTGCCGCAAAGCACGCTGCGCAGTTCCCAATTCACATTCAAAAATATGTTTCGGCCGGATTGCTCGAGGAGCGTATGGTTTCCTCGTTTAATCTCGACACACTCGGAGCTGCACTCAAAATGGAGCGCGACGAGCTGCTGAACTACGCAGGCCTCTCCTCCCTCCTTGATCGATATTCAATGCGCGACGAGCATCAAAAGCGCATCGAAACACCACAGTATTTCTGGATGCGTGTTGCAATGGGACTTTCCTACAACGAAAAGAATCCCACACAGGCTGCAGTTAAGTTTTATGAAAAGATGTCGCAGCTTCTGTATATTGCAGGCGGCTCAACCAATCTTGGCTCAGGCACAGTGCGCCCCGCACTTTCGAACTGCTTCCTTCTGGAAATGCACGACGACATGGATCATATTGCCAAGTCCGTCTCCGATGTATTGAAGATTTCTAAAGCATCCGGCGGTATCGGCGTGTCAATCACAAAACTCCGCGCAACCGGCTCACCCCTCAAATCATCCAATACCGTTTCGTCGGGTCCAACACCGTTTGCAAAAATCATGGATACTGCAATTCGCGCAGTGCAGCGTGGCGGCAAAAAGCTAGGCGCGCTCTGCTTCTACATGGAAAACTGGCACTACGACTTCCCAGAATTCATCGACTGGAAGCACAATGCCGGCGACGACTACCTGCGCATGCGCACTGCAAATACCGCAGTATTTATCTCCGACGAATTTATGAAGCGCGTGGAAAACGGTGACGACTGGTACATCTTTGATCCGAAGCAAACACCGGATTTGAACGCACTCTACGGCGCAGCGTTCTCAGCGCGGTATGCCGAGTATGTGGAAATGGCAAAGGCCGGGAAGATGCGCATGTTCAAGAAAGTGCCTGCGACAGAGCAGTTTCAGAACATTCTCACCGCGCTGCAGTCCACCTCGCACCCGTGGCTCACCTGGAAGGACTCCATCAACCTTCGTGCGCTCAACAACAACACGGGAACGATCCACATGTCGAATCTCTGTACCGAAATCACCCTCCCACAAGACAAGAACAACATTGCAGTGTGCAACCTCGCATCACTCAACATTGCCGGACACATCGAAGGCAAACAGATCAACTGGGTAAAACTCGAAGACACCGTTCGCGTTGCAGTACGACAGCTCGACAACTTAATTGACATCAACATCCTACCGATCGAAGAAGCGGCGCGCTCCGATAATGAGAACCGCGCGATCGGACTCGGTGTAATGGGATTCTCGGATGCGCTTGAACAGCTCTCGATGAGCTACGAATCGCCACATGCATGGGATTTTGCAGATCGCGTATTTGAGTTCATTAGCTATATGGCAATCGACGAAAGCGCGAATCTTGCGCAGGAGCGCGGCAGCTACAAGAATTTCATCGGCTCGGGCTGGTCGCATGGAATGGTCCCGCTTGATTCGATTGAGCGTATGGAAAAGGATCGCGGCATGACAATCGATCTTCCAAAAATTACAAAACAGAAACGCCTCGATTGGGACAAGCTTCGCGCACGCGTGAAGCTCGGCATGCGCAACGCAACACTTATGGCAGTTGCACCGAATGCAAACATTGGACTCGTCGCAGGCACCACACCGGGAATTGACCCCCGCTTCGCTCAGGTATTCGCTCGTAATAAAATTTCGGGTAAGTACTTGGACCTCAATCACAACCTTGTGAAAGACCTCAAAAATATGGGGTTGTGGGAAGAGATGAAAGAAAAGATCATCGAGGCGCAGGGCGACATTTCGGGCATCGAAGGACTCCCGTCTTATTTTAAGGAGATCTACAAGACCGCATTCACCACAAATCCGTACGCGTACATCGAAGTTGCTGCGCGCGCACAAAAGTGGGTAGATCAGGCGCTCTCACGAAACATGTATCTTGATAGTCGTGACATGAGCGATATGAAGCAGGTCTACATGACCGCGTGGAAGAAAGGACTCAAGAGCACCTACTACCTCCACATGAAGCCCCGTCACACCGCCGAACAGTCGACAACCAACGTGAATAAATCCGAGATGACCGGTAAACGTGGTTTCGGATCGATCAAGCTCGCAGCAGCCGGCATTCCACTGGACGCCACACCGTCACCTGCTGAATTTGCACCATCTCCGATCCAATCACCGATTACAGTAGATGCTCCCACGCGCGCGCCTGTACCAGCTCGCGGATTCGCTGCTGTAGCTCATGCAGCACCACTCGCTCCTGACGCTCCTACTATGACCGAAGTGGTTGCTTCTGCACCTGCTGCAGTCACTCCGACACCGGTGCAAGCAGTCGTAGCGGCAACCGTAGCGCCCGTGGTAGCACAAACTGTCGTACCAACTGCTCCAGCCGCACCGTCCGCACCAATGGGCTTCTCGGCACTTAAAACGCATTCTGAGGCACCGGCCACAGCTCCAGTAGTCGCAGCAGCTCCTGCACCTATCGCAGCAGCCCAAGCACCTGCACCGGTCGCATCTAAGCCTACGTACGATATGCCAGACGATGGCGCGGATAGTCCGAACGTTTGCATCGCGTGTCAGTAAAAATACAGAGCGTAGCGACAATATTTTACGACCCGCCCACTCGCCCAAATTCACATCTTTTCAGTCAAATGGTAAAGAATAGTCGCTGTGGTAAAGTCAATTTCCCGTATAAAGCTTCAGTATTGTGAATTTAGGCGGGTAGTGCGGGTACAATTATTTCTAACTCACTCCGTTCGTAACAAAAATTGTATGCTCCTAGGCAAACCATCATCAGACGATTACAACTTGCACCCATCTCAGTACCCATGGGCGTACGATCTTTACAATCAAGCGGTACGCAATACATGGTTCCCGCACGAGATTGCTCTCAAAGAAGATCTCGACGATTGGGCAAAGATGACCGATGACGAACGCCATGCGGTCGAGTTTCTTGTTGCATTCTTTAATCCTGCAGAACTCGTCGTAAACCGCTCGCTCGCACTCGGTGTGTACCCACACCTCAAATCTGCGGAGTGCCACCTCTACCTCGCAAAGCAAATGTGGGAGGAGGCCAACCACTGCGTCGCGTTTGAATACGTGTTGCAAACGTTCCCGCTTGATCGAGAAAAAGTGTTCAATTTGCACACACAAGTGCCATCGATGGTCGGAAAGGAAGCGTTCATCAACAAGTACATGAAGCGTATGACCGAAGATGAGATGGATGTATCCACCATCGAAGGCAAGCGCGACTTTGTACGCAACCTCGTAGCCACCAACGTAGTAATGGAAGGCGTGTGGTTCTACTCCGGATTCATGGTGGCGCTTTCATTCCGTCAGCGCAATCAGCTCCGCAATCTCGGAAGTATGATCAACTGGGTGCTTCGAGACGAATCGTTGCATCTCAAATTCGGAATCAACCTCATTCACACAATTCTCGAAGAGAATCCTGAACTTGTCACCGCCGAGTTCGCAGAGG
>JBKJSQ010000042.1:0-3362 GCA_046594495.1 Minisyncoccia bacterium
CGAAAGGAGTCAGTCTAAAATCTGATTTATTCAGACAGGAGTGGTTTATCAATGCCGGACTTAACAACGTAAAAAGGGCTCTTCTTGAGGGCGTCTTTGTAGTTGCGCTCATTCTTGCTTTGTTTCTTATGCATGCTCGGGTGACGTTCATCACACTGGTATCAATTCCCTTAAGTATTTTGGTTACTGCCATTGTATTTAAGCTGCTTGGATTCAGTGTCAACGTGATGACGCTCGGCGGTATCGCGGTCGCTGTCGGAGAGCTTGTTGATAACGGCATTGTGGGTGTTGAAAATGTGTTCAGAAGGTTACGCGAATGGAAGAAGTCCGGGATGAAAGACCCGCTGGATGTTGTTGTGTTTGAAGGAACTCGGGAAGTATTGAGTTCGATTATGATCGCGACCGTGCTCGTTGTGATCGTGTTTTTACCCGTATTCTTTATTCCTGGTGTAGAGGGGAGACTGTTGTCATCTTTGGGAGCGGCATATTTGGTAGCACTTCTTGCGTCTCTGGTCGTGTCACTCACCATAACTCCCGTGTTGTGTGCGCTTCTTCTCACGCCAAAGTATCTTACCGGACACGAAGAAGAGACAAGGTTTGTACGATTTGTGAAAGAAAAAATGAGCATCTTCGTTTCTTGGGGCATAGAAAACGTGCGGCCGCTCCTTATTGCCACAGGTTTAGGAATCATTCTTACGATCGGCATGTATTACTTCGCCGGGAAAGAAGGCATTCCGCCGTTCAATGAGGGATCGGCCACCATCTCAGTCGTGCTTCCGGTAGGCACCGACCTCGGTACGTCGAATGCGTTTGCGTCCCGCGTCGAAAAAGAAATTGGAAAAATAGAGGGAGTGGTTCGAGTAGGCCACATAACAGGACGAGCGGGGGCAGACCCTCACGACAGTGGTGCCAATGTAAGCGAGGTACAAGTGACCTTTGAACAAGGTCTTGAAAGTGAGACAGAACAACTATTTGCAAAAGTACAGACTGTGCTCGAACGCTTCCCCGGGGCCGACTTCTCAATTGGGCAGCCAATTACCCATCGTGTGGAAGAACTGCTCTCTGGAGTTCGTGCTCCGATTGTGATTAAAATCTACGGCGACAATTTGACTGACCTTAAAGCGACCGCAGAGGTTATTCGTGGAGAACTTGCTAAACAGGGGGGAGTAAAAAATCCACAAGTGCAAAAGGAGGTATTGTTACCAGAATTACGTATCTATCCAGACCGGAATCGTCTCGCTGATCAAGGTATCTCGAGTGGGCAGCTGGCCGAAGAGCTCGAAGAAGGATTGCTCGGCGTGCGAGTCGGTCAAATTCAAGAAGGTCCGGCGCGAACTGCAGTCACGCTACGATATGACCCTTCGTGGCGCGGAAACAGCGACGGCATTCGTGACCTGTCGCTTCCCTACGAGAACATCGGATCATTAGGTAATGCTGCTGAATTGCGGCTTGATGCCGGACGCAATAAATTTAGCCATGAAGGGGGTAAGCGTGTACTCGTGGTTAGTGCCAACTATCAAGGTGGCAATATCGTAGGAGCGGTTGAGTCGGTCAAGCAAACACTGGATGCAAGCACTTTGCCGCAGGGACAATTCATCTCATACGAAGGAACGTACAAGAGTCAAAAAGAGAATAGTACCCGACTCGGAATTCTCTTTGCTGTCGGACTGGCATTGATCTTGTGGGTTCTGTATCAGACCTTCAAGTCGATTCCAATTGCGCTTCAGATCATGCTCAATATTCCGTCGGCAATCTTTGGAGGAATGGTGGCGGTCTGGATTACGGGTGGAGAAATCAATCTCGCGCACCTTGTAGGATTTATTTCGCTGGCTGGTATTGTCTCAAGAAATGGAATTATCCTCATCGGCCATACGCTCGACCTTGTGGGGCGCACCGATGGAAATCAAGTGACAAAAGAAATAGTTGTGCAAGCAACGCTCGATAGAGTGGTGCCGGTCTTAATGACGTCACTCGTAACAGCTCTCGCGCTTGTTCCGCTGATGCTTGGGTCGCAAGAACCCGGGAAGGAGCTCCTGCATCCGCTCGCGGTGGTGATCTTTGGAGGTCTCATTAGCTCAACTGCGGTATCGCTGATATTTACGCCTTCAGTGTTCTATCACTTCAGTCGTCACGATACTCCACGCTTGGAAAACTTTCTGAAACGAATCCAAAAGATAACCGATCAGTAAGCAGTCGCTTCGCCCTCAAAGAAACCGCAACGCTATAGCTGCGACGATAATGTAACGCGTGAACTTCGCGATCAGTACGAGTAGGAAAAAGATAACAAATCGCTCGCGAAGGATTCCTGCAACGACCGTCAACGGGTCGCCGATAAATGGTACCCAACTCAGAAGCAGTGTCCACTTACCGTAATGCTGATACCAAGCCTCCGCTCTTTTCATTGAGGCGCGCTGTATGGGAAACCAGTGGTAGTGCTCGAGCCGAGCAAGGTTTATTCCTATGAACCAATTTATGATCGCGCCCATCACATTGCCCGCTGTTGCGACTGCAATTAATAGCGGTATCGAATACCTGCCTGAACTTATGAACCCCGATAGGAGTACTTCCGATTGCGCCGGAAAAATGGTCGCAGCAAGTAGGGCTACCCAAAACATTCCGGCATATGTAGCGATTGCCATGTAGGCAGCGTATCAACAAACGACCAGTATGCGTGACCACTTGTTTTTATGAGCGTTTTCGAACGAGCGCGCTTAATTGACAAGATACCCCCTGGGGGTATCATGAGCCCCATGAAGCATGGCACCGCGCAAGAGAAAGCGAGACTTATCAAGCGGCTCAAAATCATCGAGGGCCAAGTACGTGGGCTCCAGGCGATGGTCGGAAAGGACGCGTATTGTATCGATGTAATTACTCAAACTTCCGCTATAAAGCGCGCGCTGTCGAGTATTGAAGATGTGCTAATGGAGAACCATCTGAGCACCTGCGTTGTCGATCAGATTCAGAGAGGGGATCAAACGAAAGCGAAAGCAGAGATTCTAAAGGTGTATCAGCTCAAACGAGTATAAATATGACCAACACTGCAACTTTCAATGTAAAGGGTATGCACTGTGCCTCGTGCTCCGCGATCATTGAGAAGACATTCAAAAAAACAGACGGTGTCCATTCTGTGGAAGTAAACTACGGCACCGAGTCAGCGAAAGTGTCTTTTGACGAACAACGGACAAATCCGTACGAGCTTTCAAAAAAAATTGAGCCGCTGGGCTATTCCCTCATCCTTCCGAAGTATTCGGAAATGTCCGCTGCCTCCATGGGAATGTCCGAAGACGAACATGCCGGGCACCTCGGATTGAAACAGTCAAAAGAAGACAAGCTTGCGGAATTGGCTGACATGCGGACCAAAG
>JBKJSQ010000058.1:0-17953 GCA_046594495.1 Minisyncoccia bacterium
CCCCAGTAATGCGTTCACTTTGTTCACGTTCATTGCTGGGGGACTTGGAATCGAACCAAGATACGCAGCTTCAAAGGCTGCTGTCCTACCGTTAGACGATCCCCCAGCAATAGACACGAAAAAGAACTTTATCACTTCCGAACGAATGCTACCGAAAACTAATGTTTCTCCGTTAGACGATCCCCCATTCGTAGGCATACCGAGGCACACCTATTCCGCATAAAGATAGCAGGTTTATGGATAAAAAAGAAAGCGAGACAGTTTCTTGCCTCGCTTGGATGGTTGCTCCAGAACTTTGGAACGTTATTGCTAGTTGCTACCGGCTCGGTGAACCTACGATGCAATCATGTGCATCAGCGGCTCGTATACCGAATGGTCGAGCTTGTTTTCGAACGCAACGACGAGCTTCGGGTCCAATTCGTATTCGGACTTGCTGATTTTCGTCGCAACGAGAAAGCAGTCGGCCATAGGATACAAATGCACGTTATCGGGGCCCATGCCGCTTGCAATCGCAACCGGCACATCCCCCGCCGCCTTCTTTATCGTCGCGATTTTTTGCGGCGAGGGCGGGATACCTGTTGCGTCGCCGGACGTCGTGATGACATCCATAAACGGAGTAGCCCGCTTCGACACGCCCACAAGGTCGTGCACCGGCTCCTGCTGCTTGAACGCGACACCGCCAAAGTAGATGCCGCGCCATTCCGACAACGCGCGCACATCAGAAAATGCGAGCGCACCTTGCACCGACGTATCGGTGATGCCGCCGTTGTCGCACCAAAGGCCGCAGGTCTTGTCCGGCACAATGGAGAGCGCGCGCTCATTCGTAAGCTCCAGAAAGTTGAGGCCAATCCAGAATTCCGGATGCTTGTCGCGCGCCACCATGTACAACTCGATAAGCTCCTCGTTTTTCATCCGGCCGCGACTGATAAGGAACACGCCGTCTGCACCGCAGCTCTCCGCGATGTCGACGTTGTGCAGTACCTGACGAAAGTCGGCGTCGGCGAGAACTTTGCCTCTTTTGTGCACGTGGATGACGGGAAGAAATGTGTGTCGCTCGGTGAAGAGTTCGCGAAACGGGTTCATTGCTTGTCTCCCTGTTGAATTGCTGTCCGACCGTTGTTATCCCACTAAAACACCGCTGAGTCAATCGATTGTATTGCGTAACTTTTTCAATCGGCTAAGGTGCAGGCAGTGATCGGGCAACAAGCCCGATTTTTGTGTATCCAGAGGAGAAGCAAAATGCTGAACGAAGCCAATAAATTGTTCTATGACAAATTAGAAGCCCAAGGCGTAAAAGCTGGGTACCCCGATGTGCATATGTACACGCTGCCGTCAGAGGTACTGCCGGCCGAAGCTGATGTTCGCTCAAGTCTCACGCGCACATTGAAACTGAATGTGCCTATCATTGCTTCACCGATGGATTCCGTGGTCGATGTAGAGATGGCAATTGCCATGGCTGAACTTGGTGGCATTGCGTACCTTCATCGCAACATGCCAGCAGAACTCGTCGCAAAAAAAATTCGCCGCGTCAAGAAGCGTCGCAACGGCATCATCACATCGCCATTTACTGTTCCTCGGAGTTGGTCCGTCGCACAGTTTCGAAATTGGCACGTCGCAGAACGACTGGAACACATACATCGTTTTCCAGTTTCGAATGGCGCGCCGAACCTCATTGTCGGACTGCTCTCAGTGAGCGATCTCGAATTCTGCATGAACGAAAAAGATTCAGTGGAGGCATACATGACTGGATCGAATTCATTGCAGAGTGCCGATCCCGCGACAACACTGCAGGAAGCGCACGAAATAATGCGGCGAACAAAAACCAAAGCGCTTCCGCTGTTTGCTTCGCTCAAGGCGGGCGACCGAGACGATGAGCGCGAGCTTGTCGGCATGTACAGCTTCACGGACACGAAGCAGTTGTGTGGTCCGACGCCAACTTCACTCAATGTTGACGGAAACGGTCAGCTCGTCGTCGGATGTGCTGTTGGCGCGAACGACGAAACGATGCGACGCGTCGAGCTCGCGGTCGCGGCAGGAGTCGACATTGTCCACGTGGATGTCGCACATGGCGCACACATCAAGGCGCTCAACAAAATGACGGAGATCAAGCGCGAGTTTCCGAAGCTTCAACTCTCTGGAGGAAATATCTCGAAGTACGACGGTTTTCGGATGATCGCCGACACAGGTGCCGACGCGGTATTCATCGGCCAAGGATGTGGCGCGACATGCACGACGCGCATCATCGCCGGTGTAGGCGTGCCGCAAGTTTCCGCAATGATGGAGATTGCTCACAAAATGAGCGACGCCGATCCGTACATGATTGCGGACGGCGGCATTCGGTACTCAGGAGACATCGCAGTTGCAGTGGGCCTCAAGGCCAAAGCCGTGGTTATTGGAACTTTGCTCGCGGCTACGGATGAATCGCCTGGGGAAAAGAAGCTCATCGACAATCAGTGGATGAAGCCAATTCGCGGAATGGGGTCACTCGGAGCTATGTCCCATCGATCGTCGCAAGATCGATACGGACAAGCAGGAGCCGACAAGCTCGTTCCCGAGGGTGAAGAGGGTTACATCGCATCATCAGGTCCAGTTGCCAACGCGATCGCTCAGTTTGTCGGTGGCTTACGTGCGAGCATGGGTTACACCGGCTCGACGACCCTCGACGAACACGCTGAGCGATGCGAGCTTTTCCGGGTGCTAAATCAGGAAGAATCGCACCCTCGCATTCTGATCTCGGCCGCTTCGCCAAACTACCGCCCACGAACGTAAGTTCACAAAATGTGAACCACAATAACGACCGCCGGATCTCTCCGGCGGTCGTTTTCTTTTTTTTATTTAGTCGCGCACAAGTACAGGTGTGCCGAGTGGTGCCCACTCGTATAATTCTTTCGCTTTTTGCGGAGGCAGATTTACGCATCCGTGGGAATGCTGATTGCCGAACTCATCGTGCCAATACGCACCATGAATCGCCCCTCCTTGTTTTGTAAAATACATCGTCCATGGCACACCCGGTAAATCGTACACATCGTCATCAGCTGTAATTCCCGGTACCGGACCCTGCATGTAGCGAGTCGGGGTTTTGCTGAAAATGGTGAAGTTGCCGCGCGGCGTCGGCGTCTCATCGTGTCCGGTCGAAATTGCCTGCTCCATAAAGAGCTCATCGCCTTCATACGCATACAGTTTTTGGTCAGACCTATCCACCACAATGCGCTTGTTCGAAACCGACACCTCTCCTTCCAATACTTCAGGTGGGGCGTGTTGAAATAGATGAACAATGTCAGCTGCGATGTACCAATGCTTTGCAACACGGTCCGGATAGCGCACCCACTCGTCGAATGTAATTTTATGCCAATCGCGTCCCTCTGCGTGTACCGTTTCCTCAACACGAAGTACCACGCCGGTACGAAGCGTCGCCACAGCTCGATATTCTGTTCCCGGACCGGAGCGCACATTTACGCACGCGCCCTCGAAATGCTCGGCACATCCATCAAGCACCTCGACATACGATACCGGCTGTGGCGGCATGACGATCTCTACGATGTCAGTTCCTGCGGCAGCTGCTTGCTCGAGCGCGACCGTAGCGAGTGTATCTCCTTTTTCCCTCACCAGAGGCGAGGTGAAATATATAAATGGCATCGCAATCAGAAGGCCGACTCCAGCCGCGAGTCCTACCTTATTTGATTGAGTTAATTTCATACAGTGGACTTGTGTATGCCTGACTAACGTAGCATAGCACCACCACCATTTATGCATCTGCAACTATTCCTGCACGATGACGGTCGTATTGAGCGGAGTCCAGTCGTATAGTTTGCGCGCATTTTCCGGCGTGAGATTCACACACCCGTGCGAATGCTGCTCTCCAAAATCAGAATGCCAATACGCGCCGTGAATTGCCGCGCCCGAGTATGTGAAATACATCGTCCACGGCACGCCGGGCAAGTCATACTCGTCTTCGGTGAATCCCGGAATCGGTCCCTGCATATACCGGCTCGGCATTTTACGATAAATGTGAAATGTTCCCGGCTCGGTCGGAGTCCCATCGAGCCCCGTCGAGACGTGTGCTTGCATATACACCCTGTCTCCATCCATCGCGTACAGTGTTTGTTCGGATAAGTCGACCACAATGCGCTTTGTCGCAGGTATCGGAGTTTTTCTCGTTGCCTCTTGTGGCGCTTCGCGGGCAAAGCTACGCACAACATCCGATGCCACATACAACTCCTCTCCAAGTCTGTCGGGATACCGCACCCATTCATCGAACGTAATTTTGTACCAGTCTCTATTTTCTCTTCGAACTGTTTTCTCCACACGAAGCACCACTCCGTCTCGCATTTTAAAAGCGGATTCAAACTCGGTACCGGGGCCGGTACGCACATTCGCGCACGCTCCGGAGTATGTAGAATCGCAACCATCTGCTGCTTCCACGTACACAACCAGTGACTCATCACTCGGCTTAAGTGGCATCATAATTTCGTGCATTGCACTCACTGCCTGCGCATCGTTTGTGACTACGGGAATAGACCCCCTATGAGTTACACGGTATGCATCGTGGTCCGCCGCCCACAGGTCGGCAAGAAATCCGACTGCCGCTGCAAGTAATAGCAAGAGCGCAAGAATCGTAAGCAAATTACGCATGCCGATAAGCTTCGGTTGCTCGTTAGCGACGACCTCATCCATCTGAAAAGAATAGCAGGTTTTCCAACTACTTTTGTGCAGAACCAATATCTATGAGAGCGAGCTCGAGCGGCAAATGCGGCACCGCAGCGTAGGCCATTTTTCCGTATGCCTCCAACATGCAGCGCAGCGTGTCAGAATTCACAACCGGTTCTTTTGATAGTCCTTTCGTAAAATCGCGATCGGTCTCGGTGAGCTCTTCCGCAAGCGAATCCGCTAGCGATGGTGCATAGCGCATAAGCAGCGTAATGCGCAGACGATGTATCAAAAGCTTTGCAAGCATACGAGCATCCATATTTTCTTTGATCGCGCTCTGCATCGCTGCAAGCGCTGCCTCTGTATCCTTGCGTGCAAGCGAGCCAAGTATTTGTCGCACAATTTCACCGCGTGGGGCGCCTGTTACGCTTTCGACATCCTGCATGCTCACCTTTTTGCCATCTGAAACAGCGAGCACCTTTTGCAATATCGAGAGTGCATCGCGAAAAGAACCTTCGGCGAGAAGCGCCACAAGATCTGCTGCTGGCTTCTCGATTGCATACCCTTCTTTTTTTGCTATATCCATTACCGTATCAGCAAGCATCTCGCGTGACGGCTGTTTAAACATGTAAATTTCGCAACGCGACTGGATAGTATCCGGAACGCGCTCGCGCTCGGTAGTCGCAAGCACAAATATCGCGTGAGAAGGTGGCTCCTCGAGTGTTTTGAGGAATGCGTTCCACGCCTCTTTCGTAAGCATGTGGGCTTCGTCGATTATGTACAGCTTATAGGGTGACTCAAACGGCAACGCATACACTCCCTCGCGTAGCTCGCGAATATCGTCAATTCCGCGATTCGACGCTGCATCCATTTCGTACAAATCTTTATCAGTTACGCCAAGTTCGCGCGCGAGAATTCGTGCAACCGATGTTTTGCCCGTGCCGCGTGTACCGCAAAACAAATACGCATGGCCAATCTTTTTGTTTTTGATCGCCTTTTCAAGCACTCCGGTCACTTGTTCCTGACCCCGTACCTCGTCAAAACCAGATGGGCGATACTGTCGATATAACGTCTGGTGTTTGGCCGCTTTTTCCATGGCGGCAGTATACCCCGTGAGATAAACAAATCCGAGTTTGCAGGACATATTACAGTCGGTATCTCATGGGGTATACCCTGTGTGATACTGAAAATCTAAAATCCCCTTCTCTCTCGTAAATAAAAATGGTCGGCGGGATGTTTCCCACCGACCGATCAAAGTTGTTCCGGTTTTTCGTGTATCAGCTGGAGCTTGATATCCGGATACTCTTTTAGAATTGAGTTCATGAGCGACCGCTTCAACTGCAGCACTTTTTGAAGGTTGGAGATCGTGAGATCAAGCTTTCGAAGCCGTAGCACCGCGAGCCCGCCCATAAATCCTTCTCGTACATGGAATGACGACATCCCGCCCAGCTTGTTTGAACGACTCCCAAGAAGCTCGAGCTCCTCTTTTGTTGCGTCACTCAGCGATACAATCAGCGTTCGCACACTATCAACTTTCATGTTCAGTCGCTTAGCGGCTGCGTTTGCAAGATCGATATGTCGAGGCGGAGGCAATCCCTTGTCCTTAAACTCCTTTCTGGCGATTTTTAAGATGCCAATTTGTTCGTCAAGCGTGTACCCTGAGTCATTCGTTGGCGTACCGAATTCAAGCTGCCTCTTCTGCGCATCGGTCAGTCGTTCGTAAATATATGTCGATGTGCTGAAGTGGGTCATTCCGAGGCGTTCTGCTGCCAACGGGATGAATTCACTTTTTGTTGGTGCGACTTTGCCTGAATCACGGATTTCAGCTCGAAGCTTTACGATAATCGCAAACTTCTGCTGACTTCGCGTGATCTGAGTGCCCCGATCGCCAAAACGAAGATACGCTCTTTGTTCTTTCGAAAGTGTTCTTGTGTAGAACGTGCGAACGGCTGCTTCAGATACACCTAGCAGATGTGCTACTGCGGAAATCAGTTCGTGTGCCGAAAGGTTTCTATCAGCACCCGCTGCGCTCGCGACCAACGCAATCTCTCTGAGCTTGTCTTCCGCTCGAGTTCTTTTTTTCGATTCGTCGATCCGGTGGACTGCTTTCGTCTCAGTTTTCGTCGCATTGGTTTTTGCTATAGTTTTTCGGGCACGGCGGGGCGCTTCAACAACCGCCGGCGGTGTCTCCATTACGGCAAGCACCACTGGTTCAGTATCCGGATCGGACATTGCGACTTCGGGAGGCGAATCCGCTCGATACTCAACTACATCCTTCACGGTTGACCGTAATTCGTTTGATCGAATACCGCGCGCAGGCTTCTTTGGTGCTCCAACAACTGAGCCACTGAAGCCTATCTCGATAGGGGCTGGTTTGCGACCCACCAAACTATCAACTAACTCTCTACGAGCCCTCGCTTCGGCATCTCTATCGCGATCGGCATGGATTTTGCGTCGAACGAACGACGCTAGCGATTCCTCCACAGAGGATTCTTCGCTCATGGAACCCTCCAATTGTTATGTCCATTCCTGTGAAAGGATTACTGTCGGTACGATATGCGTAAAAGAATTACTATGCAAGATTAACAAAAACCGGCGCATGCATGCGCCGGTCAAATTCCCATTACCGCCGAGGATGAAACCGCATCGCTTTCCAGCCGCCACCGCTAATTCCAGCCCGCTCTTTTATAACGGTCGGGGCAGCCTGAGGCACAGGAAAACCGAGCGCAGTTCTCTCGGCTTCGTTTAGCTCCTTGATGTACCGCTCCAGCACGAACGGCGGCGCGTTCGTATAACGACCGGCACATACCGCCACGGTTCGCGACGTTAAGGGAGTATCTGAGCCTTTCATTACCTTCATTGCGCGCTCAATCGCTGGCTTTATCTCTTCTGATTTCCAAGTGGGACGCGTTGATCGTGATGTCATTGGGTTCTCCTCTCTGCCGTATTCGTACCACGTTCTTCTAAAAAAGAAACAGCCGGCAGATCGCTCTGCCGGAAGTTATTATGAACGAGCTCATTATCACACCCCGGCTCTGACAATAATCTTGGGTCGTCTCCTCGTCTGTCGACTCCGTATAAGATTCCCCGCGCCTTGCGCTTGTTTTTCCGGTCTCACTCCCGCAACAAACCGCACGTCCGACAATGTCAACAAATCCGGCACATACGAGGACAGCGAGAAACATACCTGGGCCTCGGGCGTCAGAGTGCACCACTGGGCAAGGTCGTTGAACCATGGATTTTGTGCTCCAAAGTGGTTCGATACGTCGAGAACACGCATCTTCAAACCCGCATGCATATAGAGCGCCGCATCTGCCACTGCAGCAACCTGCATTTCAGCAAGCGTACCTGCGGCCTTGCGTATCTTGTACTCCAGCACGACGGGCTGCCAGTCGACTACCTTTGTGCCACGGTGCTTCCAACCGGCGATCGCCCGTAGATTCTGTTTAACCATCTTCGCTCCCCTCGCATTTTGTGAACTTTCGGTACTGTACTCAAATATTTCGCAGGCGCAATATAAACTTATGTGCGCGATTCAGAAAGAATTCTCAATGCGGTATCTACATCGTCTGTTTCCATGAGCCGGACTCGTAAATCTTTTGCATTGTCCCATCCGTTGATATACGCCTTAAAATGCTTTTTCATCACCGCATAGTGAGTAGTAGTGCCGAGTAGCTCATCGAATT
Organism: Minisyncoccia bacterium; assembly: GCA_046594495.1. Taxonomy (GTDB): domain Bacteria; phylum Patescibacteriota; class Minisyncoccia; order Phycocordibacterales; family UBA2100; genus UBA10103. Next base: position 8,334 of record JBKJSQ010000058.1, read on the forward strand.
TCCGGAGGTGCTCCGATAGCGCCTCAATTTTTTCCACCGGACTCGGTACGTGCTCGGAGAACAGCCATGGGTTACCGAATATTGCGCGGCCGAGCATTATTCCGTCGCAGCCGCTCTCGGCCGCTTTTGTGCGGGCGTCTGCCACATCTTTTACATCCCCATTGCCTATAAGCAACGTTCTTGATGTCAAGGTGTCACCTTGACATGCGTTGCGAATTTCGACTGCTCGCGCCATACGCTCCCAGTGCGCTGGCACATCCGACATTTCTTTTCTTGTACGCAAATGCAGTGTGAGCGCTGCGGGATTTTCGGCTAGAATCTGGGGCACCCATCTCTCCAGCTCATCGCTATTGTATCCGATGCGGGTTTTAACGGAGAGCGGAAGATTCGGGGCACCACGCCTGACTGCTCGCATGAGTTCAATCGCGAGTTCCGGATTCTTTATGAGTGATGCGCCACATCCCTGCTTCTCAACTGCTTTGTCTGGACAGCCCATGTTGATATCAACCCCATCGAACCCCATATCCTCAGCAAGGCGTGCCGCTCGTTCCATTCGCTCCGGATTCGAAGTAAAGAGTTGCGCCACTATCGGTCGCTCATTGTCCGAATACAAAAATTTCTTGAGCAGTTTTGATTTACCCGGTTCAGATGCAAGCATCAAACCGTCGGCAGAGGTAAATTCCGTATAGGTCACGTGCGGCTTGCCGTGCAGCGCAAACATCTGTCGGAACGCAGCGTCGGTAACATCTTCCATGGGTGCCATTACAAAGAACGGCTGCGGCAACTGATTCCAGAAACTCATGCGTGACACCATAGCAGATTCGTGGCGTCATCAGTTTGCACGTAGTCCATATATGTTGCATAGTATCGCGGGGTAGGAATCGGGCGGCAGCGGCCTCCCACCTCCCAAACCGCGACATGGGGAATCTACGTGACCGATAAAAAACAAAGGGATCAAGTCGAAAAAGGCCCGCTCATCGTGTCATTCACGCCGCGGAGCATCCTCTGCCTCCTGAATTTCGTCGCAATCGACGACCGGGAACGCAGAAGGTTGCAGCGTCGGTTTGAACGACTCAAACACGTCAGCCCAGCCGAGCAAAGGAGCTGGGAAAAGTACCTCGAGAGCGACAAGGCGCTGAAAAAAACGACCTAGCTGTAGGTCATGCAACGTAAGAGCGGTACGCACATGCGGCCGCTCTTTTTTTATCGAATCGGATTTTCACACTAGTAACGCCGTGGGAATTCACGTGCCGTATTATTCTTGGGGCGCCGCCTCCTTCGGCTGCTCAATATTCTTGAACTTGTAATACACGCGATTACCGAAGCGCAAATCAATATATTCAAGTTCTGCCTCTTTCCCGCGGAGCGCGGGAGACACCGAGACAAGCTCCAGATTGTGAACGATAGTATCAATATCTTGTCCGAACGAGGCTTTAATTGTGAATCCGTTTGAAAGTTCAATCGTATAATCTTGCTCATCGAGCACGTGCAAACCAAGCGGCACAAACCGCGCCTCTCGCATACGCTGCAACAAATCACGTACCCCATCAAGTTTTTCCGGAAGAAATACAGAACCGATCGCGGATTGCGGATCAATGCCACCGGAGAATACGTACTGCAACTCCGGCTTACCGGCACGTTCAGTTCCGGCAAAAATGAGACCCCCTTCATCAAACACGTAACACGCACGAGGCTCACCTTCAGCGCACCACGTAGCAAATGGTGTACGCTCATCTACATTCACGATAAGCATTGTGCCAAAAAATCCCCCGCGGCCGATTCGCACTGATTTGAGTCGAGGAAACTCCCTCACAATACCCGCACGCAATTCTTCTTTCGGATACGCAAAAATATTATCGCGCGCAATGAATTGTTTCTCCGTTTCGGCCAGTGTCTCACGTGTAAACGCTATAACCGGTGCGGCGTCCTGCAACATTGCGCCGCGCACCGATATGTCGCCGATTCGCATCGGCTTTTGATACGACGACCAGTGCACGCCATAGAGCAAAAGCGCACATACCAGAACGCCGACGCCACCAATGATTGCTTTTACTCGACGGCGCCGAGTTTTGAGTGGTACCGGCTTCTTTGGTGCCGTTTGTTTTAGACTGGGTCCAGCCCGACGATCCGGCGCGCGTGATGAATGCTGCAAGGACGGACGGAGGTCTACGATTTTTTGAATCATACCCCGCTCTGTGTTTATGCCCCGATGATGTCTTTACCGATGTAGGGGCGCAGCACGTCCGGCACTTCAATTGTGCCGTCTGCACGCTGATAGTTCTCAACAATCTGTGTTATCACACGCGGCATCGCGAGCGCAGTATTATTGAGCGAATGGACATATCGAATGACTCCAGGTTCACCTGCCTGCGCAGGCAAGTCGCGGTAGCGAATATTGAGACGGCGTGTTTGAAAATCATGGAAGTACGACGATGAGTGCGTTTCGCGATATGTCTGTTCACTCGGCATCCATGCTTCGATATCATATTTTTTTACCTGTCCGAGCCCGAGGTCGCCTCCGCAATTAACCACCACGTGATACGGAAGCTTTAACTCTTGCAAAATCATTTCGGCATTCGCGGTTATCTCCTCATGTAAACGAACCGTCTCCTGGTGCGATGCTTCACAAAGAATCACCTGCTCATACTTCATAAACTCATGAATACGAAAGACTCCCTTTGTGTCTTTTCCGTGACTTCCCGCTTCTCGGCGAAAACATGTTGAGAAAGAGAAGAATTTTATAGGGAGCTGAGACTTTTCGAGCATCTCATCCATGTAATATGCCATCGTAGCCACCTCTGCGGTGCCTGCAAGAAATTCACCGTCCTGCGTTTTATATAAATCCTCTTCACTTTGCGGTAAATACCCGGTCCCTACAAACGGTTCACGCCGCACCAACGACGGAACAATCATTGGCGTAAAGCCATCTCGATTCATAAACCGATCCTCCACGAATCGCATGAGTGCCCATTCCAAACGCGCTCCATCGTTTTTCATAAAATATCCTCGAAAGCCGGCAACTTTTGCCCCCCGTTCAAAATCGGCCATATCATGCTTGAGCATGAGATCGTATGCGGACTTTGGCTCAAACGAATGTTTCTCAGGATCGCCTCCTTCGCCACCAGTCGGCGACCATCGACGAACTTCCATGTTATCTGCGTCACTTTCGCCCTCGGGCACAGACATGTCAGGTACATTCGGAACACGCACCATAAGTGCGAGCCATTCCTTCATCACCTCTTGTAGCGACTCTTCATCCTTCTTGAGCGCTTCTTTTACGGACTGCATATTCGCAATGAGTGCCTGCCGTTCATCACCCGATGCCTTTGCTATGCCATCTGAGGCGGCATTTTGTTCTGCCCGCTTTGTGTCAAAGCGCGCCTGCAACTCTCGCCGCTTGTCGTCGAGCTTTAAAAGTGCCTCGATGTCGATATCGATATGCTTCTTCTTTGCACCTGCAATCACGATGTCCTTATTTTCACGTATGAATTTAATGTCTAACATATGCGTATAGAAAATAGTACGTAGAAAGTAGTTAAATAGTCCGATTCCTTGGCTATATGCATTTACTACTTTCTATTTTCTACATACTAACTACTGTGCGATATGATAATAGCATTATGGACGACTGCCTCAAACAGCTCAACCCTTCCGAATTTCCTGCACTTTTGCAAGAAATTCCAGACCGACCCAAGAAACTCTACATCCGCGGCGAGCTACCAGCAGACGACAAGAAATTCCTTGCCATTGTAGGCTCTCGTGCCATTTCGCCCTACGGCAAAGCCGCAATCGCTCATTTAATAGAAGGTTTGCGCGGATATCCGATTGTAATCGTGTCCGGGCTCGCATACGGAGTCGATGCAGAGGCTCACAAAGCGGCATTGCGCACCGGTCTCACCTGTATTGCCGTTCCGGGCACGGGACTCGATTGGGGCACCATTTCACCACGCGCCAACGTGCAACTTGCGCGCGACGTACTCGAGCGAGGAGGCGCACTATTAAATGAGTTCGAGCCGACACAGCCGGGCACTGACTACACTTTTCCGCAACGGAACCGCATCATGGCAGGCATGTCCCATGCAACGCTTTTAATAGAAGCGCGTGAGAAATCTGGCACGCTCATCACTGCTCGGCTCGCAGTGGAATATAATCGAGAACTCTTAGTTGTGCCCGGTTCAATTTTTAACGAGAACAGTCGCGGCACGCATCAATTTCTCCGACTTGGCGCAACGGCAATTACATCCGCCGATGATATTTTGGTCGCTCTAGGTTTAGAAAAGCGTAGCGGCGAAAATTTTGCAAGCTTGCGCGACGATCTATCGGGAGATGAAAAGCGCGTACTTAGTATTATTGCATCGCCGTGTTCGCGCGATGAATTACTGGATACGCTCGAGCTCGATATATCGCAGGCAAATGTGCTGCTTTCAGCTATGGAAATCAAGGGACTGATCACTGAAGAGATGGGGGTGGTACGAGCACGATAGCCTGTCCTCACATGAAGATCCCATTACTAGCATCTTCATGTCGTATTTGTTAGAGTCGCGGCAGTTCATTAGTTGTGTTTAGTTGAGTTCTGTTGCGTTGCGTTTACCTCGCATCAACGGAGCGCTCTCGTGCCAAATTCAAAGATAGTCACAGAAGTCACGATGGGGCGCGGACCTGAATGGTGGACCACATTGTCCCCTGATCAGAAGCGCGCTCTTACCTTTCCAAGACTACAAGAAAAGGAGTCCAACCAAGCCATCGCGGAAGTGTTTGGAATTACACCGAACTCTATCGCAAGCATCCGGAACAGGTGGAATCAAGCGAAACACCGAAATCCGTATACGCTGGTTATTCGCACGGAATCGGGCGAACTTGAGCACATACCTGTCGAACCACCGCGAGCGGAATCGAATGTGGAACCCGTGCAGCCGGAACTGGTACCCTTTCTCACGGAATCGGTTGCATCCCTCGATGCAGATATAGAAGCGCAAGAACCAGAATCAGGAGAAGCGCTTTCATTCGAGAAATCTGCCTCTGTTGAAGCCGGCTGCATGTGGCCGCTCGCGAAAAGTTCTAGCCTGAAGGCCAAGGAATGTGGCGAGAAAGTTGTTGCGGGATTCCGGTGCTGTGCTTCACACGCACCTCTGGTATACGGAAAGCGATTTACCGAACGAAACTGATCAATATGTTCTTAAAGTATCCGGTTTAACGACCGGATATTTTATTTTAGTGAAAACATATTTCAGGAGCAATATTTGACATGTGCTAGTGTATTGAGGTATCAATCCGCTTTACCCCAAGCTCGTCGAGGGGTTCGATGGAAAAAAATGAAATTGGTAATAGTTGAATCTCCCGCGAAAGCGAAAACGATCGAAAAGTATCTCGGAAAGGGATACACGGTCCGCGCATCGGTGGGACACATACGGGACCTCCCGAAAAGCAACAAGGACGCCGTCGATATCGAAGGTGGCTTTGTACCGCGCTATCAGATTGTGAAAGAGAAGCAAAAGATTATCGATGAGCTGCGTGAAATCGCTGAGCGCTCTACCGAAGTCATCCTCGCAACAGACCCCGACCGTGAAGGCGAAGCGATCGCGTTCCATTTGGCGGAAACGATCGGACTCAAGAAACCAAAGCGCATTGTGTTCCACGAAATTACCGAGAAGGCAGTCAATGAAGCAATGGCGCATCCCCGCAAGATTGACGACCAGCTCGTGCGCGCACAGGAAGCTCGCCGCGTGCTTGATCGCCTCTTTGGCTACGATCTTTCCGGACTCATATGGAAAAAAGTGCGATATGGACTCTCGGCAGGTCGTGTGCAATCCCCAGCATTGCGAATAATCATGGAACGCGAGCGAGAAATCCGCGCATTCATTCCTGAGAAATTCTGGGTCGTAAGCGCTGACGTTACAACCAAAAAGAAGGAGTTGTTCACAGTGATATGTGTCGAGGAACCAAAAACCGAGGAGGAAGCAAAGCGTATTTACGACGCCGCCACATCGAAGGAGTGGGCAGTATTGTCTATCGATGAATCGGAAGCTAAGCGCTCACCCAAGGCACCCTTTACAACATCAACACTGCAGCAAGCGGCATCAACGCGACTCGGTTTTTCTCCGTCGCGCACCATGGGCGTAGCGCAAAAACTGTACGAAGCAGGACATATAACCTACATGCGTACGGACAGTCCGAACCTCGCAGCCGAAGCTCAAGCATCTCTGATTGCTGTTGCTACGAGTGAATTTGGCGAAAAATATGTAGAAGCGCGAGTTTATAAAACCAAATCCAAAAGCGCACAGGAGGCACACGAGGCAGTGCGCCCTACCAATCCGGTTAAAGCGTCGTGCGGCAATAACGAGGAACAGAAAAAATTGTACGCACTTATTCGAGCCCGCGCACTCGCAAGCCAAATGACAGACGCAAAAACGCTTCGCACCAAAATCACCGCAAATGTTGCCGGTGCCACCATTCCCGACTTCACCGCAAATGGTTCGCAAATCACATTCGACGGGTGGCTTGCCGCAGACCCGGATGCCCGTGGAGAGGATGTGGAACTGCCGAAAGTGGCGCCATATGATCCACTCACGCTGGTACAAGCGCACACTGAAGGCAAAGAAACGCAGCCACCTGGGAGATATTCGGAAGCAGGTCTTGTGAAAGAGCTCGAAAGCCGCGGCATCGGAAGACCATCCACCTACGCATCCATTATTCGTACGCTCGAAACGCGCGGCTACGTGGATAAGCAAGGACGCACAATGTTTCCCACCGCCACCGGTGATGTAGTTTCGAGCTTTATTGAAGCAAACTTCGCCGAATACATCTCCGACACATTTACTGCAGAAATGGAGAATGAGCTCGACGAAATATCCGAAGGCACGCGCAAATATGAAAAGACGCTTAAGGACTTTTACACACCGTTTAAGAAAGCCGTAAAGGGTAAGGAAAAGATTCCAAAAATAACGAGCATGGGCGATGCGCCTGAGGAATTCCCCTGCCCGATCTGTAAGGATCCGATGGAATACAAACTATCGAAAGTTGGCCGGTTCATGAGCTGCAAGAAGTTCCCCGCGTGCTTAGGCGCACGACGCGAAGACGGCACGGAGATTCCTCCACCGAAGGAAATCGGTGAGGCATGCCCAGACTGTGGTGAATCGAAAGACGGAAAGCTCATTCTCCGCGAAGGCCGGTTTGGTCCGTTCATTGCATGCTCCAATTTTCCGAAGTGCAAATTTGTAAAACAGGATCCGGAGCAAGAAGCGAAAATGAAAACAGGCGTAAAGTGCAATGTCTGTACCGACGGCGAAATGGTAGAGCGCCGCGGTCGCTTTGGAATATTCTTTGCCTGCTCCAGCTACCCAAAGTGTAAGAACGCCATCAAAGCACGCCCTACAGGCGCACGCTGCAAACTGTGTGACTCCCTCATGATGGAAGGGACAAAAACCATTCCCGAACGTTGTAGCGTAAAGACCTGTCCGATGCATAACCCCCATAAACTAGAAGGAGTAAAGATCAAGAAGTAACGCGCAGCGTTACGGACGGTTTTTGTCGGCCGGAGCGTTGTGAGCCCAGCAGGGCGAACCGCGAGGCGTGGTCAGGAAAATTTTCGAGTGGCGGCGAGAAAATTATTCGTGACCTAAGACAATCCCCGAGCGATGTTCGCAGAAAGTTTGTCCAATGCATAATCCCCCTAAACTTGAAGGAGCAGGGATTGCCAAGAAGTCTGTAAAATAGTAATAGAAAGCGGCGCGATGTGCGCCGCTTTTCGTATCAGGCAATACCGTCGGCCCAATCCTCGTTCAGAAAAACTGCCACGAGATCGGGAGTAATTACTCCTGCAGGCTCTACTTTTTCCGCATGAGCAATGAGTCGCCGCAGATGCTCATCATCAAGTGCTTCCAGCTGCATACAAGCCGGGCATGATTCATCGCTTTGCAGCGGCGTTTTGCATTTCGGACAACGAATTTCAAACGGCATATCCGCCTCCATGTGACCCGCAATCAATTTGACCGAGCCTGACTACAGAGTAGTATCAATATATGTCTGCCGCCACTCCCCGTCCGGTACAAGCAATTCTCTCAGAGATGACATCGAAAACAGTGGAGGATGTTTCTCTGGTATCGCGCGCATATACATTTGCTGAAGAAGCTCACTTGCCGCAAAAGCGATACTCGGGTGATCCGTATTTCGTACACACTGCTGAAGTTGGCTACTACTTGGCACAAGTTGGAATGGATGCCCACGCAATCGCCGCAGGACTCCTTCACGACACTATCGAAGACGCTGGAGTAAAACCACAAACTATCGAGGAACAATTCGGCACCGACGTACTTACCCTCGTAGAGGGGGTCACAAAACTCGGTACGCTTCGCTACCGTGGAATGGAGCGCCACACTGAATCATTGCGCAAGCTTTTTGCCGCAACCGCAAAAGATATTCGTGTACTCATCATCAAACTAATGGATCGATTGCATAACGCACGCACGCTTGAGCACGTGCCAAAGATCGAGAAGCGCACCCGTATCGCGCTCGAAACCCTCGAAATTTACGCCCCAATTGCCGACCGTCTCGGTATGTCGGTCGCCAAGCAAGAGCTCGAAGACGCGGCGTTCCCGTGGGCACTGCCGAAGGAGTACGATAAGACTCGTGAACTCTTGAAGGAGCGGCGTCACGAAAACGAAAAACGGCTTGAAAAGACTGAACACGATATGAAGCGAGAATTGGCAGACGCAGGCATTCGAAATTTTCGCACCGAAGCACGTATCAAAGGCATTTACAGCTTGTACCGAAAATTAGAACGCAAAGACTGGGACATCACTAAGATTTACGATATTTTGGCGCTCCGCGTTGTTTTTCCAACCGTAGCTGACTGCTATTCGGCACTCGGTATTATTCATGGCCACTGGCGACCGGTACCGGGAAAAATCAAAGACTACATCGCATTCCCGAAGCCCAACGGCTACCAATCCATTCACACCACCGTGTACACCGGTGACGGAGGCGCGCTTGAAATGCAGCTCCGCACGGAAGCCATGCATCGCGAAGCATTGTACGGGATCGCTTCACACCTTACTTACAAAGATGCAATGGTTGGGGAAAATAAGCGCGGCTCACTTGAGTGGATTCGACAATTTTTCCCCGGTTTCGGAAGTCGAAAGCCGGTACAAAATTTGGAAGAAGATCAGTTTGCAGATGTGCCGGATTGGGTGCAGGAACTCGCGCATGTTCAGCATCCCGGCGAAGCCTCAGACGAGTATCTCGATACACTGAAAAGCGATTTCTTCAGTCACCGCGTGTTTGTCTTTACTCCAAAGGGCGACGTTATCGACTTGCCAATCGCCGCAACGCCGATCGATTTTGCCTATGCAGTGCATTCCGATCTCGGCAACCGCATGTCGGGCGCGCGTGTAAATGGCAAAATGGTTGCACTTGATACATCGCTTCGCAACGGTGACATGGTGGAGATCATCACCAAAGCATCGAGCAAGCCGTCGCGTAAATGGCACGACATGGCCAAAACCAACATGGCAAAAAAACACATCCGCGCCGCGCTCGCACAGGAGCAGCGCAAAGGAAATTAAAAAATGATCGCTCTCTCATACACCACACCTCAGCTATAGCTGAGGTGTGGTGTATGAGAG
>JBKJSQ010000062.1:0-4541 GCA_046594495.1 Minisyncoccia bacterium
CGCGCGGCATTTATCTTGCCGGAGGTGGCGCGCTCATTCGAGGTTTACCAGAATACTTCTCGCGCAATTTGGGCGTGCCAGTAACAGTCGCATCAGATCCGCTGACTGCGGTTGTACGCGGCACTTCGATTATTCTCGATGACATGGACTTCTATAGCGAGGCGCTCTTGCGTAGTGACGACGAACTGTTACCCACGGACAGCGGCTTTTAATATGCCCCAGCACACGAAACGGCATGGCATGCGTCGTATCACCCCCACATTAGAATTAGATATGAAAAACTATGTTTCAGCATTATTAATATCAAACGGCATGCAAAGACAATGCCGTTTCGTGTGAGGGGTATGGCTCGGCGAGAATTCTCAAATCGATCGCTCAACGGTGCGCCGCGCGGTCGGAGTCGTCTTTTATTTGCAACCGTGCTCATACTGCTCGTTTTCGGGCTCGATGCACTGCTCGGAGGACCGTTTCGCAACTTTGTGCGGAGCGTTGCAGGTGGAATGTGGGGAGGGGCCTCGAGTGCACGAACATCAGTTGCCGGTACTGGCATATTTATGCGAAACAGTACGCTCGCATCTGAAAACGAGGCGCTCAAGCACGAACTTGCGAGCGTGCAAGAACGAGCAGCTGCGTACGGAGCGCTGCGCGAGGAGAACGAGACACTGCGAGCGCTCTTGCGTTTTACGCAGACTTCGCAGGGAGTTACGGCGCCGGTCGTGTCGTCGTATCACGCATCACCCTACGGCACGTTTTTGGTAGCTGCCGGAGCGAGCGACGCAATTGCGCCCGGAGATATCGTTTTGAGTGAGACAGGCTATGCAATCGGACGCGTGGCTGATGTGGGAGAAACACACACGCTCGTGAAAGCAGTGTTTAAATCGGGGGCGCAGATTGATGTGGTGCTCGGTAATGCAGCGCTTACGGCTGAAGGAGAAGGCAGTGGAAATGCGCGCGTACAAGTGCCGCGAGGCATTGATGTTCAGACGGGTGATACCGTTATTGCGCCCACCTTTGCCGGCCATCCGGTCGGCATTGTAGGTAAAGTAGAGGAAGTAACTACAACTGCTGAGCAAAAAGTATATATAGTGTTGCCTGTTAATCTTTCGACGCTTCGTTTTGTGTACATTATTCCAGCTCCATGACTCCATACCGGATAGCCATCTGTATACTCGGTGCGTGTGCAGCAGTTTTTCTCTATCCGTGGGTTACGGCACTTTGTATTGTGGCGCTCGCAGTGCGATATCGTGCGATTGAGGCAATCGGACTGGGCGCATTGCTTGATTTCTTGTGGCTGCCGCATGACACAGTGCTCACGATGCTGCCACTGTGTACCATTGTTGCGATAATTCTTGTATGGGGATTTGAACCATTGCGGCTTGAGTTTTTGCGCTAAAGATGTTCACCCCGTTAGAAATAGCCCGACCGACGAGTCATATTGTGCACGGTGATCGCGGGCGAGATTTCTAACGGGGTTCATGAATTGAACTCGCAGGGGTGTGCGCGTATAGTAGGCATTATGTTCAGCCGATTGAGACGAAGGAAAATGCGCGCAGTACGAGAGATTGCGCCGGAAGAAATTTTCCTCGACTCAACGAATCTTGCGGATTTCAACGTAGGTGCCTTCGAGGGTCGGGTAGAGCGTCCTGTCGCTAACCGAGCGATTTACACGGTGGGCGCGGTCTTCATTCTGTTTGCCTTTGCCTTTGCGTTTCGAGCATTTTCATTACAGGTTGCACAGGGTGCAACCTACGCAGATATTTCCATAAACAACACGCTTTCTCGGTCAGTTATCTTTTCGACGCGTGGGATTATGTATGACCGAGCGGGGCGCGAGCTCGCATGGAACGAAACACCGATTGCGGTTTCTACGTCCACCGAATCGCTGCGCGATGGAATTAGTGCAACGAATGCTTCGACCAGTACTGATGTGTTGGCTGAATCACGAGTGAGTGACACCGGCAGCACGTTTGCGCTCCGTAAATACACAATCACACCAGGGCTCTCGCACGTGCTCGGATTTGTGCAGTATCCGAAAGCCGATGCGGGCGGTAAATGGTGGCGCGAGGAATACACCGGCGTTTCCGGTCTTGAGCTTGCATACGATGCGCGACTCGCCGGAGAGAATGGCAGTCGGCTTATCGAAGCCGATGCACTCGGTCACATCGAGCGCGAAAATATCGTCTCGCCTGCAGTGCACGGTGAAGATCTGTATCTTTCCATTGATTCCGACGTGCAGAGTAAATTAAATACCGTGCTTGCTACACATGCGCAAACAATGGGGTTTAAGGGCGGCGCGGCAGTGATAATGGATGTGCATACGGGAGAACTTCTTGCGCTCACAAGTTTCCCCGAGTACGACAATCAGGCATATACCGACGGAAATTCTGAGATTGTTCGCGCGACCGCTCAAAATCCGCGTTCCCCAATGCTCAATCGTGCTGTTGGCGGCCTATACACTCCGGGCTCCATTGTGAAGCCGGTGTTTGCGATAGCTGCGCTGCAAGAAGGAATCATTTCGCCAGAAAAAAGCATTCTCTCGACCGGTAAACTCGTGCTCCCGAATCCGTATCACCCAGAAAATCCATCTATTTTTCGCGATTGGGCCGTACACGGATGGGTAGATATGCGCACGGCCATCGCAGTTTCTTCGGACGAATACTTTTATACAATCGGTGGCGGATTCCAAGGGCAACGTGGTTTAGGAATTGCCAAAATCGATGAATACGCACGTTTGTTTGGAATGGAAGAAAAGACCGGCATCGACTTGAAGGGCGAAGTAGAGGGAGTGATACCGACGCCGCAATGGAAGGAAAGAATTTTCGGCGAAGATGACCCGTGGCGCATCGGAAATACGTACCATACGTCGATCGGACAATTCGGATTCCTTATGACGCCACTGCAAGCGGTGCGTTTTACCGCGGCGATTGCCAATGGAGGCAAGTTGCTCAAGCCGCAGCTGCTTGCATCGTCCACCGCTGAATACCGCGAAATTAATATACCGGAAGCTTACTTTCAGGTCGCTCGAGAAGGTATGCGTATGGCAGTCACATCGGATCGTCATGACGCGACGGTTAAATCCCTCAATATCGGTGGCATTCGAATATCTGCAAAGACAGGTACCGCACAACTTGGACACAATAATGAGTTTATGAACTCGTGGTCAGTGGGGTATTGGCCCGCAGAAAACCCGCGATTTGCTTATGCTGTTGTGCTCGAAAAGGCACCGGCAGGCACAAATTCCGGTGCGGCGCCGGGATTGCAGCCGTTCTTTTATTGGCTCATAGCGAACCACCCTGAATATATTGAATAAGTTACCCACATTGTCGCCGTACCTTTATCCTGTATACTGCGCCCATTCAATATATGAACGAAGACACTAACTATTTGAGCAAGGAGAAGTTCGACGAACTAACAACCGAGCGTGAGCACCTCAAGACGATACGACGGCGCGAAATCGCGGAACAGCTCGAATATGCACGATCCCTTGGAGATCTTTCCGAGAACGCAGAATACGAAGAGGCGCGCAATTTACAGGCTGCAACAGAAGACCGCATTCGCGTAATTGAAGAACAGCTTTCGCACGCACGCATCATCGAGCACACAAAGGGAAATACTGTGTCTCTCGGAAACTTTGTAACCATTCAGAAGCAGGGTGAAAAAGATGAACACACGTACGAGATTGTAGGTTCCGCAGAGGCAAACATGCAGGATCGTAAAATTTCGCACCTTTCACCGCTCGGAAGCGCGCTCATGGAAAAAAAGAAAGGGGATTTGTTTACGTTCGACACGCCAAAGGGACAGCAGAAGTACAAAATCGTCAATATAAAATAGCTCACCCATGAACAAGAAATTCCGCCTCGGCGGGACTTTTTGTTTCGCAAGGATACCATTTTGTCGTAAGGGATTACGTATTCCGGGCCCTGCTAAAGCTGCGGGAAATAAGTATCGTCGACTGAGGTCCGTTGCTGGTAGATATTACAAGCACTTCCAATGGAACAGGGGGGGGAATCATGGTTGATCGAGAAGTATTTACCTCGGGAGGTAAGTTCATACTGCTCGTCACTGCACTCAAGCTATGCATCGCTGCTTCAGTGCTGCCCGTGAGTTTTGCGTACGTGGTAGCAACAGCCGACGCGTCGACAATTGATCCACTCGTGGGAGGGGTAATTGCATTGGCTTGTCTCGGGCTGAGCGTTTGGTCGGTCCGATTTGTGCCTGGCCTTTTTAGACAATCTATTCGAGCAATGTATTCTTTTTGCGACGCATGGTGGACGTCATTGAGACGACATCTTTAAAAATAAACTCCGGCTCTCAGGTCGGAGTTTTTAATTATTGAACCAGAGCGTCATGCTCATGCCGACGGCATACAATACCCAGGCGAAATAGGGAATAAGGAGCCAGAAGGCAAGGCGACTGTAGCGCCACGCAGATGCTGTGAGCATCATCACATACGTGGCGAGGAGCATTGAGAAAACAAGCGACAAAAATAGGAAGTTGTATCCAAAAAAGAGGACGTACCACGCAGTGTTTAATAGCAGGTG
>JBKJSQ010000028.1:0-7448 GCA_046594495.1 Minisyncoccia bacterium
TATGGCGCACGGAGGAGGTGCGTTTTCCGGAAAAGATTCCACCAAGGTAGACCGCTCTGCCGCATACATGTGCCGCTTCGCCGCAAAGAATCTGGTGGCAAACGGTCATGCCAAAAAAGCACTCGTGTCGGTCGCATACGCAATCGGCCGCGTAGAACCGGTGATGATCGAAGCGTTCGACGATGAAGGCAACAACCTTACGGAACTCGTAACAAAGAACTTCGACTTCCGCCCACAGGCAATCATCGAACGACTCGGTTTGCGCAAGCCTATCTTCCGCCCGACTGCAGCGTATGGACACTTCGGTGTCGAGGGCCGTTCTTGGGAACAAATCATTACCATATAATTACGGGTGAACAATCTCATTTCTCTAACGAGAAAATAAAAACCCCCGGACTCCTTTGTCTGGGGGTTTTTGTTCAAAGACCGATATTTAGTATCTTCCTCGCACGAGATCGATAATCCTCTCGCGAAGGGCGTATCCGGCAATACCGCAGAATACCGCAGCCACACCGGAGCCCCATCCCGGAGCAACTGAATCGATGGACAACTGGAGTAGTGTTACAACCAGTGCAAGACTAACAACAACCGCTACAACTCCAAGACCGCGCATCCGTCTCTCCATCAAATGGCAGCGAAATGCTGCACAGTATTTATAATACCATTTTAAAGCTCATCTGTCAATTTTCTGTTGCTGCGTGGCTCTATAGAGCCAAGAAAGAACCCGGCAAAGTGCCGGGTTTTTAAGTTTCCCTGAATGGGTCTGTGTGCGATTGGGGGCAATGGGGGGTCGCAATCGCCACAGACTCCTTGTACGCGGGATACGCAACATTACACAGACCAAATAGTGTCGGAATGTCTCGTAAGAACAGGTGAAGCATTAGATATAAGAAGCACGCGGACATACTTGCGGAGTCGCTCTCATGCGTTAAGGTGGTAAAAGGCCGTACGGTCCGGCATTTATCAAACTCATTTGTTTTTACACACAGAACGAAGCGAATCAAACAAGCGTGTGGCCCCGACATATCGGGGATACGAGGAAAGGGGTTGGTACTGTCCAACAATCGAACGTGCAGTGATCATGCGGAGTAGCGTGACCACAGCACAGCATCTGCGGAAACCCTTCGGTAGGCTCCATACCGTAACGCGATCTGGAAAAATGTGTCGGTAACGATATATATAAATAGGTCGCGACGGAGACGTTCTGCAATCCATACACATATCCCCTTACACGGTTAATTTACGGCGATCGGACTCCACCGTTCTCCGCTCTCAATTATGTGTGGAATTTTTGGTTATATCGGCACCGAACGTGACGCGTCTCGGGCTACGCTTGAGGGTTTACAAAGACTCGATTACCGGGGGTACGACAGCTGGGGCGTTGGCGTTATCACCGAAGATGGCATTCGAATAGAAAAACAGGTCGGTCTCGTTGGCGCAAAAACGACGCTCCCGCACGCCTCTATCGGCATCGGGCACACGCGCTGGGCAACCCACGGATCAGTTACTCGCGTGAATGCTCATCCGCACTTTGCTTCTGATGAGTCATTCATCCTTGCACACAACGGAATCGTTGAGAATGCCGACGCGCTCAAGATCGGTTTACAAAAAGCCGGTTACGCATTTAAAACACAAACGGACACAGAATCGATCGTGCGACTTGTCGAACAAAAACGATCATCACGCCCGCGCATTGAACACGCAGTACGTGCCGCGTTCTCTGACCTCTCGGGCAGGAATACTATTATCGTACTCACCCGCGAAGGCGAGATCGTTGCCGCACGAAACGGATCACCCTTAGTAATTGGCATTGGCACTCACAACCAAATCTACTTTTCTTCAGATGTATTTTCATTCTCGCCCCATGTGCAAAAGATCGTCGTCGTTGAGAACGGGCAAATGGTCGTGTGTCGCGATAAGAGTATCTCACTCTTCGATATCAACTCCGGCAAATCCGTGCCGATCAAGTACGAGAATAATCACCTGAAAGATGTGCGGGTCGACAAAGGGCCCTACAAGCATTACATGATGAAAGAAATCCGCGAGGCGCCATATGTAATTCGACAGGTCATGAAAGAAGATCCGAAAAAATTCGCGGCACTCGCGCGAGACATCCGCAAAGCGCGCACGGTGTACTGCATCGGTTCAGGCACCGCGGGCGCGGCAGCGGCTCAAATGGCGTACTATTTGCGCGTATACGGCGGTGTTCGTGCGATTTCGCTCATTGGCGCAGAAGCGGTGGATTATCGCGAGCTTATTGGTCGAGGCGATTTAATGATCGCACCGTCACAAAGTGGAGAAACCGCTGATGTGCTCGAGGTACTTGAGTTGGCTCATGCACGCGGCGCCACCATCGCATCATTCATAAATATGCCGGGCAGCATGATGACCCGCATATCAGATCACAAATTCATGGCGAATGCGGGACCGGAGATATGTGTTATGTCTACGAAAATCTTCGATTCTCAGATCGCATGGGGATATCTGGTTGCTAAATATGTACAAGGGAAACAGCGAGAAGGTCTTATGAGCCTGAGGAAGGCGGCGATGACTATTGAGCGCACGCTTGCAGACACATCGTACGAGTCGATGCTGAAAAAACATGCAGCCCGACTCGCAAAGAAGCAACATATCTTCCTTCTCGGCAAGGGCCAAAATCTGCAGATCATAAAAGAAGCGATGGTAAAAATGATCGAGGGTTCCTACATTCACGCGCACGCGATCGCTGCAGGTGATCTGAAGCACTACGCAATTACGCTCATGGAAAAAGGTGTGTCGGTCATTGCTACGGTCTCAAACGATAGTGTCCGAGGCGACATGCTAAACGCAATTCACGAGGTTCGCGCGCGCGGCGCCGATGTGTGCGGAGTAAGCCCGACACACGATGTAAATTTCGATTATCACCTCAAAATAGCGGACGCAGGCGAAACAAGCGCGCTCGTGAACATCGTGCCATTGCAATTACTTGCGTATTACATGGCGGTGTTCCGAGGCAACAACGTCGATAAACCGCGCAATATTGCAAAAAGCGTCACAGTAAAATAGCTACTACAAGAACACTGTGCTTGCGACCGCATGCCGGAATTCGTTGATAGCAGCGTTTGTTTCGGGTCTATTCGGATACGTACGATTCGCAAGTATCACGAGCCCGACCCCGCGGTCGCAATCACACACAACACTCGTTCCGGTAAATCCGGTTTTACCAAATGTGCGCGGACCAAAGCGCAATCCCATAAACGCACCTCGATTGAGCTCCCAGCCGAGTCCTTTTTGAGCACCTTTTACAATGTACGGAAAACTCCCTGCAAGCAGTGCCTCAAGAAACGTGGCCATGTCGCCGGCATTCGAAAATAGCCCTGCATGACCCACCACCTGCCCTTCGCGAGCAAACGCGCGGGCACTCTCATCGTGCACGATGCCCACCACATCCCCTGTCTCGAGTATTTCAGTCGGTGCAATAGAGTGAGACACGTCAAAATCCATTCCGGCAACCGGAAAGAATGTTGATTGCATATTGAGTGGTTCGAAAAATACTTCGCGTGCGAGTCGGTCGATAGACTTACCACCCGCGCGCTCAATAATAATTCCGAGCAAGTACGCTGGTAAATTCGAATAGCGAGACTCGCCTGGTAAATCCGCGAATCCGGTTCGGAAAATATGCTGTTGAATTTCCTTTGGGGCGAGTTGCGCAATGAGCGACATCGGTTCACCGTGCACACGGTAGCGTAACAGGTCCTCAATTGTTGCGGCGTGGTCGTTTTGAAGCTCAGGAATCCATGTGCGTACCAAGTCGTTGAGAGCTAGTGATTCATCGTGAGCAAGTTTCAAAATAAGCGATGCAACAGGAATGGATTTTGTGATTGAAGCGAGATCATAAATAGTATCTTCACGCGCAGGTTCACCATTGTGCGCGAGCGTGCCAAACGCGCGAACAAACCGCTCGCCTTTTCGAACGAGTGCAATTGTGCAACCGGGAAATACCCCTTGTTGTATTGCACGATTCGCGACTGTCTCGATTTCATCAGGCATCCGCGTATTTCTCTTTGATTACTTGCGCGAGGTACGGGTTCCACATAGCGCCGGTTGCGCTCATGACAACATCTGCACCCGCATCACGATATGCTTTATAATCTTCGGGCACAGTTACTCCACCCACACCTTCTAAGCTAAATGTGTATCCGTGTTTAACTTTGATTGCGTGCATCCGCTTCACGAAATCGAGGCCCGCCCATCGAATTCCTGCGCCGCACACACCGGAGCGCAAACGAGCTGGAGAGCCCGGTAGTGCCTGATTCCCCGCACTGTCTCGCACTTCCGCCTGCAATGTGTTGATTCCGGATACCCCATTCGCGTATTCTTGTGTGATGCGTGCAAGCACTTCCATGTCTTTATCATCTTTGTAATACCCCACTTTCAGAATGAGCGGTGTGTTTCCGATAACCGAGCGGATACCTTTCGCAACGCGCTCTGTTACGTCGAGGTTGTAGCAGATAAGACCCTCGTTTCCAATGTTTGGACACGACAGATTTGTTTCGAGAACATGCGCTCCTGTTTCGTATGATAGTTTTGCCGCAAGCACACAGTCATCAATAAATTCTTGCTGGCTTTGCCCCTCGCTAACAGTCCCCATCGAAGAGAGTACAAGCACTTGTCCCTTCCCCGCCGCTGCAATCGCTTTGCGCACATCTGTCTGCCATACGGACGCCTCTTTTGAGGGCACCCCAAACGAATTCGTTATGGAGAGCGGTTCTGAATACACAGCATCAGCGATCACTGGCTTTTGCAGTTTTTCAAAATCGAGATCGCCTTCGGGGTGGATGGCGAGCACATTCGGGAATGGGTGTGATGGAAAAACTCCTGAGCGCACAGTCTTGTAGACAGCAATATCGAATCCCTTTTTAAATGCCGCTTCGCAAAACACACTGTTGAGAAGCGGTCCTGCGGGAATGCCGAGAGGTGCATACACCTTGTGTCCATGAAAATCGTGCGCGGGTTCACCCCTTTGCTCGAACGTATCGTGATGCGCAAATGCACCGAATGGTCCCTGGTCATAATTGTCTTCATAGGAGCGCAACGGATCGTAAAATGGCGCTTGAAGCATGCGTCAATCATACACGAGTAGAATGTGCGCACTACTGTGAATAGATTAATTCACCAAACGTGTGTACACGACAAAACGCTCATCGTACGTCTTTTCCGTCTTGATCCATGCTCCCCCGCACGTGATCAGATTCATTCGCGCATCGTCCTTGCGCAAAAAAAGCTTTTCAAGCGGTACTGATTTGTACGGATACCCCACCGACTCTTCCACTATAAAGTGGAGCTCGCGTCCGGTCTTAGTAATCACATACACGTCGTCACCCTTCTTGAGCTCGTGCAGATTTTTGAATATACCCGAGAGGCCGAGCCCGTTATCCACGTGACCGTCTATGACAGCGCTCCCGATTTGCCCGGGAATCGTGCCGTGTTTGTACCACGCTACATCGGTGTAATTGGTGGGCACCCCCATATCGCCCTTGGAGTTCAATCCGGTTTGTTGGATCTTGGTATCGATATTCAGTCTCGGAATGCGAATCGTTGCCGGCTCTTCCGACGGCAGTAATTCCCGCGGCATCGTTTCCGATGCCGGCACCTGCAAGTCGGACCCTGGTGCATACCATAACGCTTGCGTGAGCGTTCCAAAAAAAACAATCGCCGCTACGGCGGTAATTGCTACGACGACGATACGTTTTTTCATAGCGGTTGTGAGGGGGCGCACATACAAGCGTTGCGCACGCCCCCGCACTGTACTATTTGTTATTGCGTGCGTCGACGCAGAAGGTACGCGGCACCACCGAGCCCTACGGCAGCTGAGCCCGTAAGGAGAATCATATTGGCTGCTGCATGTCCTCCAGAACCGGTATTCGGTGTACCTGGCATTTCATCGGTCGAAGTAGCCGGAGTCGAGGTCTGAGCTCCCGCCGAGCCTGCCAGAAGAAGAATTGTTAAAGCGACGGTATTGACGATTTTTTTTGCTTTCATAGCGAGTTTGAAATTAACGAATACGCGACTGCCTAATAGATATATGAGTGCAGGGCTATTCCCCGCATCAGCGTTATTTAAACTCATGTGCACTGAAGGAAAGATGAACGCGATTTATTTGATACGGCACACCGCCTTAAGCGCCGCAATATCGTCGGAGGTCGGATCGGTGTTCGCACTCGAATTGAGGCGGTACATAATACTTTCCTCTCCCTCCACGTGATCGAGTCCGAGCGCGTGCCCGAATTCGTGCGCAAGCAACCGCGTCAGTCGCGCCTGAGAATCAAATTCAAAGACAGTAATCGTTTCTTTCCCGGCACGACTTTCATACACCCCCTCTTCAAATTCTTCACCGGTTTGGGCACCCACTGTGTTGTACGTGCGAGCCGTCGCGTTGATATCGCCTGCCATTGCATTTAATTGTTTCGCAAGCGCATTCACTTCGTCTGCAAGCGCATTCACCTCGCGTTGATGGGCGCTCAGTGTTTCAGAGCGTGATTGGAGGAGCGCTTTGTCTCGGTTGAGCTTCGTGACGGTCGACTGCGGGGCACCGCCGCGCGCATTCCACGAATCCACTTCACGTTGATATGCAGCGGCGTCTCGTTCAAACGCTGCAGCCTCGGTTTCAAAATCGGCTTTCTTTTGTAAAAATATTGAACGCTTCCAGTTGTAGTCTGACTCAACTGTTTCGTACTTCGCGTTTGATTTGGATATTTCCGAACTGAGATCTTTCAGCGTCTCGGTTGTTTCTTGTCGAAGGTCGTATTGGAGCGTAACCAAAACCACCTCTGTGCCCGTTGCAATTTCCACAAACAAATCGCGACCGACAGCTCCTTCCCACACGGCGACTGCGTCGCGTGCAGCGCGCGCAACGTCTGCCTTGGATACATCGAATCTCGCATCGATGGGCCCAATCTCATATGGAATCGGCACACGGCACGGTGCCACCTGTCCGAGCGCCTGATAGGAAAACACCCACAGCGGGGTGCGGAAAAAAAAGATAATTCCAATCAGTACAATGAGCGGAAGAAATGTGTTCAGTGCGCGCAGCATACCCCTCACACAAAACAGCATTGTCTCTGCATGCCATTAAAAATTGATACTGATGATGGGGTTTTTTCAACAGTGACCATATCGTTCATTGTTTTCGACGCATGCGATGCTGTTTCGTGTGTAGGGGTATACCCCGTGAGTTAATTATTCTAGGATCATACGTCACCCTGAGATTGTAGTCTCACGGGGCACACGCGGCGATTACTTGACCTTCTTTGCTACTTTCTTCGCAACTTTTTTAGCAGTCTTCTTAACTGCCTTCACCGTTGTATCTGCTTCGTCACGGATTTCATCCCAGTGCTTCTTCAGCTCAGATGCTGCTTTGAGAAGCGCCTCTTTGTCGATTCGCGGACCGTTCTTTTCGTACGATGCGC
>JBKJSQ010000018.1:0-7200 GCA_046594495.1 Minisyncoccia bacterium
ATCGCGAGGTAATTTCGCCAGGTGTAACGAGTTCATGGACGGCGTACACAGACTTGCAACCTTTGTACGGGTCGCCAGGGTCTGATGCACGAATCCGTTGCGGATCGGTCACGCCCCTCTTGCGATACCGATCGCGGATCACATCCATTGACGCATTGATGTCGATGGCATTATCCGCCTCCGACTTTCCCATCTTGTTGCCATCAAGTCCTGGTACACGGATCATTTGTTCCATGAGCTCGGGCACTACGAACGTCTCTCCGAACTTTGAGTTGAACCGTTGCGCAAGATTGCGCGCGAGCTCCACATTTGGAACTTGATCCTCGCCGACCGGCACGAGATTTGCGTTCGGACCAAGAATATCAGCTGCCATCAAAACGGGGTAGCTGATCAGACCGAGTGAGATATTGTTCGGCTGCGATTTCACCTTTTCCTTAAAGGTAGGGATCATCTGCAACTGCCCCAGCGGTTGACTCATGCTGAGATACAGTGCAAGTTCCGCAATTTCCGGAATACTTGACTGCGCATAGATCACTGACTTGTCCGGATCGAGGCCGGCGGCAAGATAATCCTTTACGATCTCGATGAGATTGTCGCGGAGTTCTTCCGGGCGTTCGAGTGTGGTCAGGGTGTGCCAGTCTGCAATGAAGTACATCGGCAGATTTTCGTCTGTCTGGTACTTCACAAAGTTCTGGACAGCGCCCATGAAGTTGCCGAAATGCAGGCGTCCGGTCGCGCGAATACCCGAGAGTATGACCCGTTTTTCCATGACACGAATCCTTGTCGTTGTCGATATTTTGGTCTCAGCTCCTTGATGTATCAATGAGCTATCCGCGCTGAAAGTACCACGTTTTTCGAGACTATGTCAACGCATAGCTATGTATGAAAAAAGCCCGCACTTTGACGGGCTTTTTGCGCGTTCGTAATGATCATACGTAGATCCTTGAATCCTGTTCGAAGGCCACTTTGCCGCGGTCGTCGACAACGAGTGCGCGCAGCATGATTTGCCCGATCAGTTGAAACGATATTCTTCGCCTCACTTCTTCGAAGGAGACGCCTTCGGACTGCTGCACTGCCTCGCCGTTGTAGAGGTCCATCAAGACGGGCAGAAACTTGCCCTCCGAGGCCTTAAAGCTTGAGCTTTTGTTCTCGAGGAGAAGGTCCTCAGCAGATACATCCTTTGTCCATGTTTGATTGATATCCCAGGCCATGTTTTCCTCCATAGGCTGCAGACGTACAAGTGTTTACCCCGTCTCATACTTGCTCGTTGGCATACCGATGTCAATCAAATCCATTTAGTGCATAAAATGTTGTTGCTCACAGGGTAGGGAGGCAGGGTCAACTTCGCGCCGTATAATGTGCGCATGGATGTCGAGGCACTAAGGGCAATATTCACATCGCTACCCGTAGACGTGGTCGCGATCGTACTGTTTGCCACGCTCATTACGGTGATCACGCTTCGCATGGGCGCGAGTATTTCAATAGCGTTTTCAATTGCGCTCATTGTAGCCAATATTTTATTTGCTGCGATTCCGGATACGTTTATGATCGGGAATTTTGTATCCAGTGACACATCTCCTTATATGGCTGTGGGTATGTACGGCGCGCTCACAGTGGTCCTCACGTTTGTGCTATATCGCACAACTTCTACGCTTTCCGACGATTCAGCTCGACCATTGTTTGCGATCGCAACCGGCCTTGCCACAAGTGTTGTCGTGCTTACCGTCTGGCACTTAGCGCCGCAGCTACAAGGCCTCTGGCACTTCAATGAGGTAATCCAAGGGGCGTTTGGGGCCGCCTACAGGCTCTATTGGATCATTCTTGCGTTCGTTGCTTTCGCATTTGTGAAGAGCTGACGAGCTTCACAAAAACCTCACCCTCGGCAGGATACTTTATCCCCAGAGCACTCCTTGACAGTTGGCAAATGTGTCCTACTGTGCTAGAGTTTAAATCTGTTCTTTCACATCTAAAATAGGGAATAGGTCGCGATCATGAATCACCTCGTACCGTCAAATCTGTTTCAGTCGGCCGTAGTTATGGTTGCGCTCGCGGTGTTGCGCTTTCGCAACTTCGTGAACGACAACTTTGCACGTAGACGCTAAGCTGTCTCTCATAAACCACGGGGAAATCTCATGGCTAATATCGAATTAATTCGCAGTAGAACCGATTCCGTGGTCCGTCCGCGTGAATCTGAATTCGAGCATATCGTCTGGCCGTACAGGCTGCTGATACCACTCATGACGCTGATAGCGCTTTATGTTCATGCCAAGAAGACGCTCGCGTCACTCTTCGGTATCGATGTAAAGACAAATTCGGCAATCGTAGACGGACTCAGCATAAATAGTCGGCGCGTGAAGGACGGCTCGGCGCGGTGGCCGGCACTCGATGCTTGCTACAACTATGATCGCGGTGAAGGCAATAATGTTTTCATTCGTGCGATCGACGAGTTCTGGATGCAGGTTCGCAATGCGCAGGCGGTACGAAACAGACTCAAGATCGTAAAGCGGGAGCTCCGAAGCGCGATCATACAGTCCGCACGTATGAGCGGAACCGATCCGGTTCGAATCCTGTCGCTTGCGGCAGGTACGGCACAGGGCGTAATTGAGGCCGTTGCCCAGCTTCGTCTTGAGGGCATTCGCTTTCAAGTGGTTCTTGTCGACCGAGACGAATCTGCTCTTCGGTACGCGACTGAGCTCGCGCGTCGCTACAATGTAGAAGACTGTGTGGATATCCGCGTGGGCGATGTGGTCATGTTCGACCGCGTTACCAAGGGATTCCAGCCGCATGTAGTCGAAATGT
The DNA here is from genome assembly GCA_046594495.1 of Minisyncoccia bacterium. GTDB lineage: Bacteria > Patescibacteriota > Minisyncoccia > Phycocordibacterales > UBA2100 > UBA10103. Next base: position 2,800 of record JBKJSQ010000018.1, read on the forward strand.
GCGGTCTCATGGATTATCTCCATGACACGCTCGCGGAGAAATTGGTCAGAAAAATCCGGAGGCAGATGATGCCGCAAGGCTTCTTCTTAACTTGCCATGTGCATCCGAATTCTGAATCCTATTTCCTTCGCCATGTCGTGGACTGGGACATGCTGTATCGACCGATTGATGACTTCAAAAACATCCTAATAAAGGGTGATTTCTTGTCGCCGCGTTTGGTAACGGAACCGCATGCAATCCACAGCGTAGCGATTTGTCAGAAGTAGTAACGTCATTTTTTGGCGATGACTAATAACCGGAGTGCTATAATTTTAGCACTCCGGCTTTTCTATTTGTATGAATGTTTTTGCCATTATGGCTTTGATCAATGTGGCGACAAGCACCGTCATTGGTTTATTGGTGCTGTTCGCAGACCGAAGATCAAAACAAAATCAACTATTCGGCGCATTTGCATTCACTGTTGTATGGTGGAGCTTTTCATATTTTTCATGGCAGATATCAAACAATGCTGTTGATGCCGAATTTTGGACGCATATGTTTATGGCGGGCGCCCTATGTATCACACCTGTGTATTTTCATTTCACGGCGCATCTGCTGCAAGTAACTGAACAATATTGGAAACTCATTGTAGGCGGCTATGTATTCATAGCAGTATTCTCCGTTTTAAATTGGACGCCGCTCTTCATAGAGGGTCTCTCGCCTCGAGAAATGTTTGGCTTTCAATTTTGGCCTGATGCTGGAGTACTCTTTACTCCTTTTCTAATCATCTGGCTATCGTACGCTACCCTTGCAGCGTACATCTTGCTGAAGGATTATTATGTGACACACACATTGCCGGCACTTAGCGCGCGCGTCATTCTCATCGGGACCATCATTGGCTACATAGGCGGAAGTACGAACTTTTTTCTATGGTACGGCATACCTGTGCTACCGCTAGGCAACGTATCTGCGTCTATTTATACAGCCCTCGTCGCATACGCAATTATGAAAAATGGTTTGTTCAGCATGAAAGTGATAGCCGCTGAATTATTAATATTTGCACTGTGGCTATTTCTTTTTGTTCGGATGTTACTTGCCGATACACTCAGTGACCAACTGCTCGAGGCATCGCTTCTTGGAGTATCGTTAGTCATCGGTATGCTTCTAATTAGAAGCGTGGATAAAGAAGTAAAGCTACGCGAAGAAATTGAACGACTGTCTGCTGAAAAATCAGAGTTTATGACGTTTGCATCACACGAAATTCGAAATCCGATCACAGCGATGCGTGGCCTTGCGTCGCTTATCGTCGACGGAACAATACACGGAGTAAATGCCGAAACGAAAGATGCTGCTCAGAAAATTCTTGTCTCAGGGCACGACGTACTTAATATTATTTCCACCTACCTCAGTAAATCAAAGATGGAGCTCGGACAGATTACATACGACAATGCAACCTACGATCTGGGCGAGGCAGCTGCGCACATAGCGTCTGGGTATGTCCCTCACGCCGAACTTAAGGGTCTGACACTCGATATAGATATCGATCGATCTCAAAAATACAACATAACGGGCGATCAAGGAAAGGCAAAGGAGGTGCTGGGTAATTTGATCGACAACGCGCTCAAGTACACACGAGAGGGTAAAATTACGGTTTCCGTTGAACGGCACGGACCGTTTGTGCGAGCTGTTGTATCTGATTCCGGCGTTGGTATTCCGGAAGAAACACTCAAGCAATTGTTCAAAAAGTTTTCCCGCGCCGATGCGCAGAAGGTGAACCTCCTTGGAACTGGAATCGGATTGTTCCTTGCAAAGACGTTCATAGAGGCACAGGGCGGTCGCATTTGGGGGGAATCGAACGGCAGTGGTAATGGCTCGCGCTTCATAATTGAGTTTCCCGCCGCATAACCTGAAATAACACCCGATTTCTGCTATACCCCATGAGCTAGTCGGCACTCGCTCACGCAGCGTAAATCCTTGGTTTTCTTATCTCGCGGGGTATATTTGAGCGCATGGCACGACTTTTGACTGGGCTACAGCCTTCGGGTACCTTGCATATCGGAAACTATTTGGGCGCACTTCGCCCGTTTGTTGAGCTCTCGCAAAGTGGGAAATACGAACACATTTTCCTGATGGTAGTGGATTACCATGCGCTTACCACTCTCAAAAATCCCAAAGAACTCAAGCAGAACATCATCTCTGTGGTAGCGGACTATATTGCTGCCGGAATCGACCCAAACAAGGTCATCATTTTCAAACAGTCGGATGTGCCACAACACACAGAACTCGCATGGATATTTAGCTGCCAGATGAGCACATCATTCTTGGAACTTGGACACGCATTTAAAGACAAGGTCGCAAAAGGAATTGACGCCAACGTGGGCCTCTTTACATATCCGCTCCTCATGGCCGCTGATATTTTGCTGTACGACGCGACAGATATTCCGGTAGGAGAGGATCAACGCCAGCACATTGAATACACGCGTGAGATCGCGGCAAAATTTAATATCAATTATCCCGGCCGTACGCGGATCTTCAACGAAGAAGTGAAAGAGCGAATATTTGAGGGTACCGGCATTGTGCCGGGTGTGGATGGCGCCAAAATGAGCAAGAGCTACGGCAACACCATTCCGCTCTTTGCTACAGACGCCGAAATTCAACAGGCGGTCATGTCTGTTAAGACTGGCTCAGAGCCTATGGGCTCACCACTTGCAGTAGATGACACGGTGCTTAAGCTTTTCAAGTATTTTGATCCTGCGGGGGCAGCAACGTTAGCTGCCCGCTACCAAGCGGGGACCGTGGGGTACAGAGAAGCGAAGGAATTGCTCTCGAAAGCCATCATTGCAGCCACGCACGACATGCGTGTTAAGCGCCGCGACATTACGGCCGAACAGGTGGAGAAGATTCTTACGAAAGGTAAAACAAAGGCGCGCGCATTTGCTCGAAAAAAGATGGACCTCGTGCATCGGCGCATCGGCGTAGAAGTGTAGCTCATTCAATAATTATTTTTTGTTTATGGACCCCGTTAGAAATCGCGATCGCAAATTGACTAATCTCAAAATATGATGACACATACTCACAACAACGACTCAGATGGATCGCGATCTATTTCTAACGGGGTGGAACGAATTCTTATACAAGATCTTGGGGGACGTGTCGGCGAGACGGTACTCATCAAAGGATGGGTAAACGTCCGTCGCGATCAAGGCAAAATGGTTTTCTTTGATTTCCGCGACCGCTCAGGAACGGTGCAGGGCGTGGTGTTACCGAATTCGGCTGCGATTGAGATCGCCAAGGAGACGAAGATTGAATTTGTGGTTACGGTGACCGGTGTCGTCAATCAGCGACCCGAGAAAAATCGCAATGAAAAGGTGCAGAACGGTTCTATTGAACTCGAGGTGACAGGCATTACGGTGCTCGCAGAAGCGGCTCCCTTGCCGTTTGATATGTCGGACACCGGGTACAACGTGGATCTCACAACAGAACTTGATCACCGAGCACTCACGATGCGGCACCCCAAATTACAGGCAATCTTCAAAGTGCAGGCAGTTATCATTGACTCCTTCCGCGAGTACATGAAGCAACAGGATTTCTTTGAGTTTCAGGCACCGTCGATAGTACCCGCAACAGCAGAGGGAGGCGCAGAGGTATTTCAAGTTCAATACTTCGACAAACAAGCGTATTTGTCGCAGTCCCCGCAGCTCTACAAGCAGATTGTTATGACTGCCTTTGAGCGTGTGTTTTCGGTCAACAAAATATTTCGCGCGGAACCTTCTGCGACAACCCGCCATCTCACTGAAGTTGTATCACTTGATGCAGAGATGGGTTTTATCGATTCATGGACCGATGTGCGTGACATGTCGGAGGCAACGGTACGCTACATTTTGCAACAGCTCGCTGAGCGATGCGGACCGCAGCTCGAATACTTGGGCGCGACGCTTCCTATAATGATAGAGAAAACGCCGACAGTAACATTGGCAGAGGCGCAGGAAATGATTCATACAAAAACGGGTCGCGATGTTCGTGGCGAAAAAGATCTCAATCCTGAAGACGAACGACAGCTGTGCGAGATCATAAAAGAGGAGACTGGTTCAGATTTCGTATATGTCTATGCGTATCCAACGCGTCAACGGCCGTTCTATGTGTATCCGAGTGAGGAAAATCCGGAGGTCAACGAAGGAATGGACTTGCTCTGTCGTGGCGTAGAGTGGCCTTCCGGTGGGACGCCGTATCGAAATGCTTCTAAGAACATTTCAATTTTCTTCTCGTCCATTCCCCACACTGCAACGTGTTCCAGAAGCTGTTTGTAGTCGTGAATTCGACGACCACCGGAAAGCCACTCTACGCCACGACAGAGCAAGTCCATTCCTTCGTTGACCTCCGGATTTTCCTCACTCGGATACACATAGAACGGCCGTTGACGCG
>JBKJSQ010000022.1:0-15046 GCA_046594495.1 Minisyncoccia bacterium
GTTTAATTTCTATATGGCGTCGGTGGAAGTATTTTGCGAGTACTATCACGAGAATAAGCTTCGCCGGATCTGACGGCTGTATTGCAAATATTCCGAGATCGAATCGATTTTGAGACCCGTACACAATTGAGCCGAATGCATAAATAAGCGCAAGCATCGCGCAGATGACAACAAACAGCGCCACTACGATGGGAGTGCGCCTCAGAAAGCTGTAATCGATCATGCTCGCGACAAGAAAGCCGATGAGCGATACACCAATCCACACGAGCTGGTTTTCAAAAAAAGCAGCCTCCGGGATAAACGAACGCATGGTGACTAATCCCAGTAGCGATATAGCAAGAGCCGAAAGGAGCATGTACCAATCGATGTGTGCAAACGCACGCACCCGCGCATCTCGTCGCTGGATAGCCACACTCATACCCCTTCACACGAAACGACATCGCTCGTGCGTTTCATTTTATAACTCATGAATGGAGCGGGGCGCATACTCCCCCTTGTATCACACCTTCCCCTTTCAGCAGAAATATTGCCGTTTCGTATACAGGGCATACCCTATTTCTTGGGTGCACCAGGTTCTACGAGCGGAATGATATCGATTCGACCGACCGTAACCGTAAACGGGTCAGGCCACGTAAATGTAATGGCTTGTTTTTCGCCTCCGCGCAGCTTCGGAATTACCGTCTGTGATGTGGCAAATGCGTTTCCGGCCTGATCGAAAATCGTTGCTATAAAGAGCACGTCAGTCATGTCGAGAACTGAAGAATTAAACGCGGTGGCGTTGAGGCGAGGCGCAGTCCCTGTATCGGCAATATCTTTGTCGTTTATGATGACGATTTTGGAGCGGTCTTCCATGCGCTCCCACACCGGATCTTGTGTGAATATAAAATACGTACGTACAGCAATACGATTGCCCGTTTGAATCCCACTTTCGAATACCGGAGTGACAGACCCTGGCATGATAAATGTTGTACCTTCGCGTTCTGCCACCAATACGTTGTCGGTGTCATACAGCGCGAAACGATACGACACACTCCGCACACCGGCATGTATATTTTCGTTTTGAATATACGCGACCGCGTTAAACGATCCATCGCGAACCGGAAAACTACGCGACCACAAAACCGGCGCCGGCGTGAGCGCATATTCATCCAGCAAGCGGCACGGGCCACCACGGTCGGGCGACGACTCCCCCTGATTTTGCTTACCGTCGGAACATGTGGGAGGAATGGTGATGTACCAATAGCCGATCGGACCACCCACGGTCACAATGAAAAACAGCAACACACCCAATCCGTAGCTCGCTCGCTTGCGTGACGCCCATGACATAGTGGCATTGTACAGGCAAGCGATGTGAGCGAAAAGCAGAATGCAATTCTGGCATATCCCACGTGAGTGCCGCCTGATATGAGCACAGCGATTTTCTCGCTTGACTCTTTGGCTGAAAGGTCGATTGTGAAGGAAGATTTGAAACCTGGAAGCCGCACCTCCGAGTCTCCTTATTTGTACACTTCATCTTGTCTTCAGGTTATCTTGCGTACTATCATCCGCTGGAGACAGCTATTTAATTTTCGCGAAATTACACCAAAACGCCACCTCTTGAAAAAGACGTGGCGTTTTGGTGTGTTGTTGACTTTCAAGTAGGAAAACATGTATGGTCGCATGCAGGAAGAACGAATGAGGAGGACCACATGCGACATGTGCCCATGAAGAGCAACTGGAGTGAGCGCACAACGCTGTACTTTACGGTTCTGAAACCGTTTTGTAAGTACCGGATTGCGACGCGAGTATTTGGTGCTACGAAACTCGGCGGTGTTGCCCTCACCGGGCCACATCTGGAAATCGAGCACTACAACGTGAGCGAAATTTCGTGTACACGTGTCGGCCAGTGTACTGAAACTGGATGGTACACATGGATGGCAAACAACCACTCAATTCCGATCTCCGGCTACGAACTGCACGCTTTGTGCGTGAACGAAACCATTGAGGAAATCGCACGCGAACAATAATCGAAGTTCCGTGAAAAAAGACCCCGTCTCCCGACGCGGTCTTTTCTTTTTCGAGCATTTTGTTCCAAAGGCTACCCTTACTACTACTGATTCGGCTTGCTGATACTAACAGACTTTCGTTTCTTCTCATAAATATTTGCCACGACCGCAAGAACCAAACTACCCCAAAACCAACCTATTATGAGATATTTCAAATCCTTATTGTATGTCGTGAATGCCACAATTACGTACGCTATCGAGCTCAGCACGACGGATACATCCACCAATCGTGTAAAAACTGAAAGCGAGCCCGTAAAAATAGCGCGCACAAACCACAGCACGAAACTTAAAGCCATCATAACAAATCCTGCAATGGCTATGAAAATCTGAAAAACGGGCTCATCGACAGAGATCCTATTTGCCTCGTCTAAGCCCCATAGAAAGCCACCCACAAAAAGCACAACACCGCTTACGAGCAATCCTGGAGCTATCCACGCTATGTTCTTCATGTATTCATATTACCAAGTATTTACAATAGATAATGCTCGAATACCCCTGCGCCTAACGGAAATATGACGAAGTCATATTTTTTCAATTGCGTCGGCGGAGGCCGACTCATCTTCGTAACGAGCCGCCTGGCCCGCTTTAGCGGCGGCGAGTACCTACTCGCACCGGGTGCCGGCGCCAGTCATCAAACAAAAAGGACCCAGCCGAAGCTGGGTCCTTTTTGTTTGAATAGTCTGTGCTGGCGCCTACCTACTCTCCCCTTGCGAGTACCATCGGTTCTAGAGGGCTTAACTGCCGTGTTCGGAAAGAGAACGGGTGTGACCCCTCTGACAAAGCACCAACACAGAATATTCAAAGCGAATATCTGTTGCTGCTGACTACGAAGAGCGACCCTGCTTCGCATAAAGCTACGCAGGGCATGCAAGAATTTTTATACAAACAATCATATGGGATAAACCCATATCAGTATCCTAGGCTCGGAAATGGAAATAAACTTCCATTTCACTCACCTGCGTCACTGATCAGAAAGCGTCACGCGACTCTCACAATTCCTTTCGAGAGTTCTGTCGGGGAATTAGTACACCTCGGCTCAACACATTACTGTGCTTCCACCTAGTGCCTATCAACGTGGTCATCTCCCACGGCCCTCAAACGATTCCTTATCTTAGAGTTGGTTTCCCGCTTAGATGCTTTCAGCGGTTATCCATTCCCGACATAGCTACGGGGCGGTGCCGTTGGTACGACAGCCCCCAGACCAGAGGTCAGTTCATTTCGGTCCTCTCGTCGTTTATTCCCCACTTTCATGGAGCACAGACTATATCTTGATCCTTTTCGCCTTAAGCGAATGAGGATCGTGGCATCTTACCCATACGAGCAGTCAGTTTCGAGAACTGATTCCTCTACGCATGAGTCGTACACTGAGTGTACAGTCGTTACGGGGTCAATCCTTTCGGACGACTTCCCACGGTATTACCGGACTTGTCACGATATTTTTCAACGCATACACATTTCAAGGACTAGTGAAATGTGGATGCTCCAAATACCATCGTCGTCGGCTTCACCGTTATAAGCCACATTGTCATCAGGGATCTCTCCTCTCCTTCGCAGTAACCGCAAAGAGGACCCGGCTTGTTAGCCTCGGGCTGAAGTAGCAATATTTTACTAGAAACGAATCTCTTCAAGAATCAACGCCTACAGCAGATTAAGACCAACCTGTCTCACGCATGTTTATATTTCCCGATCTTAAGAGGAAATAATTTCTCACGGATTACTCCGTGCATTGGACTGTAACTTCTTCCAACCACAAGATAATATCTTGCATGGAAGGCTAACATTCAGTCTCTACGGGCACACATCTCCCATTAAGGAGGAACGCAGAACTTTTGGAGTTCACTCCCTTCGCCATGTAGCTCAATCCGTGTCTTCCTCGGATGTGATTGTTTGCCTCAAGTGGCAAACGTGCCATGACTTTCTTCGATGGTCTTACATCGATTCTGCGTCCTTAATGGAAGACGTATTTCCCTCGGTATTGTCCTCCGCCAGTGGCGGATAGGATTTCACCGAAATTAGTTAGCTTCTCGATACGTATTTCTACATATCGCCGCCGTGAATATGTCGTTTTTACCTCTCGGGCTCAAACCGTTCAATCCCCGACCCACAAGTCTGACTTGTGGGTTAGATGCTGAACGGTTTGAACCCAGCTCACGTACCTTTTTAAATGGCGAACAGCCATACCCTTGGGACCTTCTCCAGCCCCGGGATAAGATGAGCCGACATCGAGGTGCCGAACATTGCCGTCGATTTGGACTCTTAGGCAATACCAGCCTGTTATCCCCAGAGTAACTTTTATCCGTTAATCTTCCCTTGCATCTAATGCAGAGGGTCGGTTCACTATGCTCCGCTTTCGCGCCTGCTTGGGACGTACCCCTTGCAGTCAAGCCGCCTTATGCCATTACACTATCGGCACGGTTTCCATTCGCGCCTAGGCGACCTTAATAGGCTCCTCCGTTACTTTTTAGGCCTGTGTTACGCACTTATTTGGATAAGTGGATACGATCATTTCTGTCGTATTCTCCATGTCGCCATAGAGATCGGACTATATCTTCATCCTTTGTTTAGAAGGATGTCCAACGTGTAGTCTCTGAGGCTCCCGTTTTTACAAACGGTTGCCTGCTGATTGTCCGCTTGCCCTTGAACTTACGTTGAAGGGCATCGATCTGAGATTGTAACTCTTACGAGTACTCAGATATGCACCGAGATTTTCTTAGCGGTACTCCGCTTTAGAAAATCCAAGCGTGGTCGCTTAGCGAGCCACCGCGGGTGTTCCAGCATATAGTTGAATGTTCATTGCATGATTGCTCACGCATGTCCCCCTTTGATTTTATTTTGATTCGTCGGACGTGAACACATCCGTGGACTCGAACCTGTGACGCTGAAAGTTAAGGACAGCGCCCCACCGAAACTGCCTGCCACATACTGTCTCCCAATGGTTTCTCCATCGGGGTTAGAAATTACAGAAACAAAAGATGGTGTTGCATTGGCGACTCCACATGATCCGAGAACCATGCTTCAAAGTCTCCCATCTACGCTACGTAGTGCACCCGTAATCCCAATATGAAGCTGCAGTAAAGCTTCTGGGGTCTTTTCGTCTAGCTGCAGGAAGGCGGCATCTTCACCGCCCTTGTATTTTCACCAAGCAAATCCCCGAGACAGTTCCCAACTCGTTATACCATTCGTGCGCGTCTGAACTTACCAGACAAGGAATTTCGCTACCTTAGGACGATTATAGTTATCGCCGACATTGACCGGGGCTTATACAATCCAGCACATACATAAATGCATGTACCGCCCGTACTTGACCTTCCGGCATTGGTCAGGCATCACCCCGTATACTTCCACTTACGTGTTTGCACGGAGCTGTGTTTTTGGTAAACAGTCGGCTGGGAAATTTTAACTGCGGCCTCACTTGCGTGAGGCGGACCTTATTGCGAACGTACGGTCGCTTTTTTGCCGAGTTCCTTGGGGATCTCTCACTTGTTCGCCTTGGGCTACTCGCCCTGAACACCTGTGTCGGTTTGCGGTACGGTGCACGTATAGTTGAAGCTTAGAAGTTTTTCTTGAAACCGCGCTCCCTTAAATCTGACTTGGCCGAGGCCGCATCATTTCCACTCCACTCTCGTTATGTCATGCGGATTTACCTACACGACGCAATCATGGCATGAACCCAAAACCAATAATGGGCTTAAAGTACAGCAATCCGTCCCTCCATCGCACTATACGCACGTCACGGAATATTAACCGTGTGTCCATCGCCTCCGGCGTTCGCCATCGGCTTAGGCCCGACTAACCCTTCGATGATCTCCATTGCGAAGGAAACCTTGTTCTTTCGGCGTGCGAGAATCTCACTCGCATTGCGGTTACTCGTGCCAACATTTTCACTTCCGTATGCTCCAGTATGGGTCACCCCTTTACCTTCATCGCGAACGGAACGCTCTCCTACCACTCGTGTTGTCCATTGAGAAGCCAATAAAATATTGGCTCCCCGGGCATGGCTTGAACATGCATCCTCCGGGGTTGAGCCCCGGCGCTCTACTTGAGCTACCGAGGAATGAACACTTTCTCAATGGACAACACGAATCCGCATCTTCGGTACAACGCTTAGCCCCGATCATTTGTGGCGCGAAGTCTCTGAGTGAGTGAGCTGTTACGCTTTCTTTGAATGGTGGCTGCTTCTAAGCCAACATCCTCACTGTCTATGAAACTTCACCTCCTTACTTGCACTGAGCGTTAATTTAGGGACCTTAGATGGCGGTCTGGGCTGTTTCCCTTTTGACGTACGGAGCTTCGCCCCCATCGTCTAACTGCCGCACTCTGGCTTCAGGTATTCGGAGTTTGATAGGTCTTGCGTCATTGCTGACTGTCAAGACCTTCCAGTGCTCTACCCCCTGAAGAAACATGCGACGCAAGCCCGAAAGCTCTTTCGGAGAGAACCAGCTATTACAACGTTCGATAAGCTTTTCACTCCAACCCACAAGTCATCCCAAGATGTTGAACAATCTACGGGTTCGGACCTCCCTCTGTATCTCTACAGAGTTCATCCTGCTCATGGGTAGCTCACGTTGCTTCGGGTCTGATACATACGACAGGCGCATTTTAATACTCGCTTTCGCTATGGCTCCACCCGATAGGGCTTAGCCGCGCCGTATGCATCAACTCGTTGGCTCATTCTTCAATAGGCACGCCGTCGAGGACTTACACCCTCTTCGACTCCTTGTAGACATATGGTTTCAGTTCTATTTCACTCCCCTCACCGGGGTTCTTTTCACCTTTCCCTCACGGTACTTGTTCACTATCGATCTGATGAAGTATGTAGCCTTACCGGTTAGTTCCGGCAAATTCACTCAAGCTATTCATGTCTTGAGATACTCAAGTACTACAGCCATAAAGATGCTTTGATTTCGAGTACGGGACTATTACCCTGTGGCGTCCGACTTCCCAGTCGGTTCCTCTATCTCAGCATTTTGTAACTTTATCCAACTAAATGTTCGCCGTAGCCTTATAACCCCCATACCCAAAATGTACACTCACTTTCGTGAGTCCACATTTTGAGGCTGAGTTTGGGCTGATCCCGTTTCGCTCGCCGCTACTAAGGGAATAACTATTGTTCTCTTTTCCTCCTGGTACTGAAATGTTTTACTTCCCAGGGTCTGCTCCTCACAGCGTTTAAGTGCAAGGTTATAGAAGTTTGTTCTATAGGGTTTCCCCATTCGGAAATCTCCGGGTATAACGATTGTTTGGCATCTTACCGGAGCTTATCGCAGCTAAACCGCGTCCTTCATCGCCTTCATCAGTCTAGGCATCCACCATACGCCCTTACTCAGAACTCCCGCTAGGAATTCTGAGAACCGCGTAATCGATTCACTCTACTAAGCACCGCTGCTTTTCGAAACGAATCATTGCTTTCTGCGTACCCCCTACAAGAGGAGTACGACTTTTTTGACAGGTTTTACCCTGTCGATTTGCTTTGATACTTTCGTATCGTTCTTTTGCTTGCCGACTTTTACATCGGACAAATTTTCCTGCATCTCAAATGGGAAAGACCTTCTGCGCTACCTTGCGGCAACTCAGGAGAACCCATATGAGAAGTTTTTGATTCTTGTTTGTATCCATCACACCGGACAGCTCTACATACGTAGAACAACCCTGTGATCAGGATTCTTGTTTCGCTCTTCGTGTGTCAACGAGCAAAACGTGTGTGTTTTGGATCATCCCTTCGACAAGCTCAGGGTAATCCTTCGGATTAAAAAAGACCGCTTGTTGCGGCCATCTGCGTAGTCAGAGTTTCCCCCGATTACGGTAGCCGTTTGAACGTTCTGTTTTCCGAACACATACGTTGAAAGGGAGTATAGGCGAGGCGCATTCGGATGTCAAATATATGGCTCACCTCGGCCCCATGGAGACACTTTCTGTGGATTTTGTGGGGATTTCCTGGGGATACAACTGTGCATAAACGGCTCAAACGATGGTCTCTCGAGTAAACAGGCCCCCGATGGGGCCTGTTTCTCGGCTCGGAGCGGCGAAATTAATCGATCAGTTGTCCGCCCTGGTTACCTTGATTTCCTTGGTTGCCCTGATTTCCCTGATTGCTCTGCTGCTGACTAGAATGTCCACGTGCTTGGCCACCCTTGCGACCTGCCTCGGATGCCTTCTGGCGGTCATTTGCAAAGTTTGCCGGATTATTATCCTTACCCTGCGACTGCCCACCCTTCGAAGCAATCTCTCGCTGCTTGTCTTCGTCCATTGATGCGAATCCCCGATTGCTCGTATTGTTCTGACTATTCTGATTGTTCCGATTTGTGTTGTTTTCTGCCATGGTATTTCATGTGATTTTTTAAAGTATCTGTCGTGTGGGTGTTATGGATCATTCCGGAGCCTGCTCCTCACGATCGAGTTTCGAGATGTTCTGCTGTGTTTTTTCTGCCTGCAGATCATCATCGATCATACTGGTACTACCGGTTCGCTCTTTCTCATCATCCTTTTTTAAATTCATAAGTGTTGTTTCGTTTATTTGTAGAAGACTACTTTTTTTGTACGCGAGACGAGTCCGTTGAGCGGCTGCCATGACTGGCTTTGCCTCCCTTCGAAGCGATCTCGCGCTGCTTCTCTTTATCCATCGAGGCGAATCCACGAGTACTCGTACCCGAGCTGTTTGATTTACTTCCTGAATTTGAATTTGAGCGTGCCATATATTTTTTAGGCATACATGATGGCGAGTAATATTTCGACCAACCGTTAACCATACTTACGCAACAGCAATGAAGCACCGGTTAAAGCGGCGCCGTAAGGGTCAATTCATGTAGAGACACGTGCAGTGAGATTTGAATTTCGCTCGCCCTTTGGAGCTCTATCGTAGGAGCGCTTTCGCTTTCTCGAGATCGTTTGCGTCGCTAATCTGAAACCAGAACGTCGCGTGCTCAAGTGTAATTGGAATCCCAGATTGCTTCGATGCGGCAAGTACTGTTTGAGGTAAGCCAAATTCTGAACTCCCTTCGCTTTTTGGAACCATAGGATATTCAAATACGCGCGTATCAAGCACATACATACTGGTGCCGATTATGCCGGGTGTACCGCCGTGTGATCCTTCATCAACTCTTTCAATAGAACCGTCATGTGCAAGTATCATGCGGCCACCGGAAAATATCGGCGCTTCGTATACCTGCATCACCCAGTCCGGTTTCAGCAAACAGCGCGTTGCATCTTCTTTAGAATACATATCATCGGACATCAAAACCATAAACCGATTTTTCAAAAGCGGCGCAGCTCGCCAGAGCGAGCCTGCCGTACCATCGAGCACATCTTGTTGCACGTAGCGCAGTCGCTTGCCGTTATACTCTGCGCCGAGTTTCTGCTGAATCATGTGGCCGAGATATCCGACGACGATTATTACTTCTTCGACAGCGTCAGGCAAAATATCGAGCTCGTTCTCGAGTAACGATTTTCCTGATACTTGCAAAAGGGGCTTCGGACAATGCTCTGTTAATGCACCCATACGAGTGCCGCGTCCGGCTGCGAGAATGACTGCTTGCATGCAGCGATGATAGCAAAAAAGAAACCGCCCATCGACAAGCTCAGGGCGGTTTCTAAAAGGGCGGGGTCGTCAGCCCATAGCTAATTCGCCTTGAGCGGAAATGCTAGTCCTTGTGATGCGCGATTTCCGAGCGAATTCGCTCGATCGTTCTGGCCGCAGCATCTTTGCCGCCGAGGCCAAAGGCCAAACCAAATGCGAGTGATGCGGAGATGACCAGTCCTGTGAAGAGTGTCTGCACAAATTCCGTCGCTACGCCAAGCTGATTGAGTGCCGCGAGAACCGCAGTGATCCAAATAGCCCACTTCGCAACTGCGCCGGCAAGATTTGCACCATGCGCACCAGCGGCTCGAGCTGAACCCGCAACCAGGCCTCGTACCAACTCTGCGACAATAGCGCCGAGAATAAGAATGAGAGCCGCAACGATTACCTGTGGGAGATACAGAAGTACTACCGTATTAAGGAAAATCGTAACCCGCGTAAGTCCGAGAATGTCGAGCGCCGCGATCAAGAACACGAGCACAACAAACCACTGCACGAGCGTACCGAGCATATGGCCTACGTCGAGCTTGAATCCCGCAGCGTTTGCTGCGTCATCCATTCCCGCAGTGCGAAGCGCATCGTTCAAGCGAAGCACGCGCACAATTTCCACCACGACTCGATACAAGATAACGCCGACAATCCATCCGATTACAAACACAATGATCGCTGCAAGAATTGCCGGCAGGAATTGTGCCACCGTGTACCAGAGGTCTGCAAACGAACCTTGCACTGCCCCTGCTGATTGAGTAACTAACATATATATGTATAAACGATACTTAGGAAAACAGTATTAAGATACGGTTTCGACCCCGTATAGCGTAATGATACCAACGTCCTTCATGGTGCCGACCCCCTTTCGGGGGTCGTGTGGATAGCCCCGACGTGAAAGTCGGGGTCCCGACCGAAGCGTCGGGATGTATCGATAAATGTAAGGGCTTGACCTATTACAGCAGCCGCGTCTTGTCGAGGAGTACAACGTGAGGGTAATCCAACGTATCGCGAATCAGTCGATCCTGTACTGTGAGTCGGTATCGGAACTCCGGAGTGGAAAATGCAGCGTATCGAATCTCTCGGCCGAATGCGGGTTCAAGGGAGCGCACCGCTGCTTCCATGCGCCGTTCATTAATAGAATCAGATGCAATGAGAATATCGGCTGGTCGCGTGTCATCTCCCATAAACGAGCCCGACAGAATTACTGCAGAAATTCTGCCGCCGCGCTTCAAAGCGCCGACGATGCTGTCGTATCGGACCGGCGACACTTCGTGAATGAATGACGAGATCGCTCGTAGGTGTTTGAATTCGGCGTTGGTAGACCACGCAGGCACTTTGGAGTTTCCCTTTATGACGCGCTTAGACTTGTTGGCGAGGGTAATCGTTACTGCGCGCGCCGGCTTCACCATGCCTAGTTTTACCAAAGACTTTACTTCTTTGAGCACTGCCTTGGGCGCTACACCGCTACGCTTTGCGATGTCGTTAATTGTCATCACGTCTGTAGTATTGAATACAAAGACGCGCAGGATGCGAGCACGGTTTTTGTTATTAAGGAATTCGGGGAGAAAATCGTCTTGAAGGACCTTTACCATAGACTCATACTACTATCTTACGAATGACGAAAATGCGCTGAAGTGTGGATAGGGGGGGATCTCCACGTTTACACCGCTTGGTCAATTTTTACGATTTTGTGAGCGTAATTGCCAAGCGTGCCTACGAGCTGCAGCACCGTCTTCTTCAGCACCGGATGCACGACCTTCGCCGCCACTTCGGCGAGTGGCACGAGTACAAATGCGCGCTCGTGCATTTTTGGGTGCGGCACCGTGAGCTCCGCTGTGCGTAATACGACTGAATCGTACAAAAGCACATCGACGTCTATTACGCGCGGATCATATTTGTCTGCCTTGCGTCGTCCCATCGACTTTTCTATAACCTGACACTTTTCAAATACCCGCTCGAGTGGCAGGTTTGTTTCAACACGTACACACATGTTTAAGTAACGTGGACGACCAAGACGGTAGAGCATGTCGGTCTCGTATACACCCGACGTCTTCTGGATGCGAAACTCCGGCTTGAAGAGTCTCATTGCTTGTTCGAGGTGCGCCTCGCGATGTCCGAGGTTGCTGCCCAGTCCTATGTAGACCGTGGCCATGTATTCATCCTACATGGATTAGTTTTGAATACAATACGGTTTGATCATACGACTGCATTTGACTTCTCGTTGATTATACGGTCTTATACAAGCCGGTCAGCAAAAAATATGGAGATGCGGAAATGACAAGTTCGCGCGACGAGATTCAAGACCAGTCGATCAATAAAATCGACCTTATGAATCGGACATTCGCGTATCTCACTTCACTCTATGGGGCGAAGATCACCATTCGCGAACTCCTCTCAATCCCGCTGCCGAAGCTCACTGCGGACATCGGAACAAAGTACGCATTTCCGATCGTCATCATCGCAGACATCAATGCAGGGCTCGCCCCACTCAGCTTACGGCTGGGGGAGCAGCGGCAGCCTCGTCTGCCAACTCTCGCCTATCCCGGCTTGTCGCGTAGGGAGTCGGCACGACTATTCCTCTGGTTCTTTCGATATGGGGACATCAGAACGGATGCATGGGCATTGAAGGATCTGACAAGAACCCTCGCTAGCTTTGAGGCCGAGACGGTTTCTGAGCGCGATGTCCCGATGCTGCTTATAAGGATCGAGGGGCAGCAGTGGAAGCGACTCGATGGCGTCGAGGCTCAGCTCCGTATGTGGCCCACAACCACCTATGGCGATGTGCTCGCCGCGTACTTTCTCCCAGACTAGTCCCCTGCTCTCACGAACACCAAAAAACCCGACAGCAATGTCGGGTTTTCGATTTGAGAAAACGCAGCTTTTGATAATACGAAAACCGGCCGGAGCGAGGGGCCCAAGCTCGACGGAGCGTGGGATCGCGAGGCGGGTGAGACCGGGTGTGACCCGGTCTCAAGGCCGGAGCCCGACGGGGCGAGGCATGGCGAAAAGACTTTTCAGCAGAAAAGTACTTTTGGCATGCGCGCGAGCCGCAGTAGCGGCGAGAAGTGTGGGGTTTTCGATTTGAAACCGAACGAATCTCGCACACCCTGTTTCGCTACGCATGGCCTGAGCTCATTCTGTTGGCCATATCACGATCAGCCTGCCGAAGGCCTTCCACAATTTTTGTGCATAGATTTTTCTGCTCTTCCGTTCCATTCTCACTCAATATTGCTTCCAGAAGTTGTGCGTAACTAAAAACAGGACTCAGTGCATTTCGAACATCATGCACCACGGTGTCGATCTCAATTCGATGATTTGATTCGTTCATACTTACAATATGTGCTCCTTCACCTTCGCAAGCAAATGTTCCATTTCAAACGGCTTGACGATAAAGTCGTCTGCGCCAACTTCGCGCGCAGACTCCTCGATATCGCGGCTCGCAGACACCATGATGATCGGAATGTGCCGAGTAGAATTATTGGCTTTCAATGCCCGGCAAATATCTTTGCCATCTTGCCCCGACATCCAAATATCAAGCAATAAAAGATGAGGAGGGTGCTCAAACATCGCCCCCACTGTCGCACCATCAACGGTCGTTCGAACCGTATATCCATCGAGCTCAAGAATCATTTTTGTAGCATCAAGGATCGCCGGATCATCGTCCGCTATGAGAATACTTTTATTTTTACTAGTCATGTTTCATTTCTTCCTCTGCTATTGCTGAAGTTCGCTTTTCTGCAGGGCGTGTAATCGGGAGAGAAAATGTAAACGTTGACCCCTTTCCTTCGCTACTCGTAACGGAAATGGTTCCACCTTGTCGCTTAAGAATTTCGGACGATATATACAACCCTAATCCCAGCCCTGGGAATGTGCGCTCAGTATTACCGCTCACACGGTAGAAGCGCTCGAACACGCGCGACCGCTTATCTTCTGAAATGCCGATTCCGAAATCCTGTACGCTAAGCGTCACCCGGTCATGATGCTTCGTGGTTTTTATGAGTATCTCCTCGGTATGAGGTGAGTACTTGATGGCGTTGGAAAGTAGATTTGTAATGACTTGCCCCAGCCGCTCTTTATCGCCCACAATCAATGTGCTCGGAGCCATCTTTAGTATGAGCATGTGTTTCTCGGTTGTCATCTGCATCTCATTGACCATTTCCTCCACGAACGTATTGAAGTCAAATTGCTCTGTATGGAACATAAGATTTCCCGACTGTATTTTTGTTACATCAAGCAAGTCCCCGATTAGGTTTGTCAGTTTATTGACTTGCGCATCCATCTTTTTTAATAAATCGGTTGACCTGGTATCACCTTTCCGATTAAATATGGTTTGCAAAACCTGACCGTAGGCCTTGATGCTCGTAACCGGTGTCTTTAATTCATGACTTGCGACACCAATAAATTCATCTTTTTGCAGCTCCAGTGTTCTGCGCTCTGTTATATCGTTGATGATTGAAAGCATAGCCGTACGCTTTCCTCGCTCAGTAATGAATGAATACCGCGCCTCCACCACACGCTCGACTCCCGTCCTCGAAACGACCGTGGCTTCGAGAACCGCTGAAGCTTTCTTGTCGGAGAACGCATGTGCATAGCCTTCCATTGCTGCGTCACGCTTTTCAGGAGCGAAAATCACGGTAAAGCTTTTTCCGATTACCTCGTTTTTTTCAAAACCATACAACTGTAGATACGCGGAATTAGCTTCGAGCACTATTCCGCTACGGTCTGATAGTGCCATCGCTATGCCAGCAACATCCCACATCGCCTTTAGGTGCGCCCTGCTTTGTTCGAGTTTATCAAGCGCATCTTTTTCATCCGTAATATCTTCGTGCTGCAAGATAATATTTGCAACACCTTTACTACTATCGAATACCGGATACATGAGCGCTTTCACCCATCGATACTCTCGCTGTCCGGGTATGACTTTTGTTTGCGACGGATCATATCTAATTGCAGGAATCTCCACGATGTGTCCGCGGAAGGCGCGTCGAACGAGATGATCAATCTTGTGTGCTTTCAGCTGTGGATCTTTCGTAACGTTATACATGCCCCCGAGATCAGAATGCTTAATACCCCATAACTTCTCCCAGGCAGCATTTGCTGCAATAGAGAGTCCGTCGGGTGAAAATATTTGCGTACTGATCGGAGATTGAGAAAAGATGGTTTGAAAACTGTTGGATGAAATGCTGGTATGAAAGGCATTGGGGGCCGCTCGATTTTTAGGACCCACCGTTTTCTTCACCTTGGTATGCATGGCAGGAGTAGTGGTACCGCAATATAACGGCAGATTGGATGAAGATGTGCGGAATATACACCGAATCAACGTTAAGTAATCAAGACCTTGGAATCACTTGGAGCATTTGAGCGGGTGTTTTGAAGTCGATGCCCATATGCATACGTGCGGTGTTGTAGTACACCAGATATTTCTCTAGCGCGGGTC
>JBKJSQ010000041.1:0-3887 GCA_046594495.1 Minisyncoccia bacterium
CGGATTTGCATCGATCTCCCTCGTGGGCACGGGAGTAGAGCCGGACACGCTCGCCATCATCTGCTTAGAATTTTCTGCGCTCGCGCTCACTGCTCTGGTATTTGGCGGTGATGCTCGCAATACAACGGGAGCGATTCGCGGGCTGTTTGTTGGTATTCTCGTGCTTCAAATCGTACACATCATTCATGTGATGTTCCCGTCGATCACGCTTGGTGGCGTACTTGCGGGTGAAACGGGTAATGCAATGGGCACGTGGCACGAATTTACGATGCTTATAGGCTTTGCACTCGTATCAGCAGTATCACTCGTGCGCTCATCGGTGGCAGAGGGTATGTGGAAGTGGGTATTTGTTGCTATCGGCGTACTTTCGGTGCCGATTCTCATGATCAATAATTTCGCCGATGTTTGGATTGCAGTCGGTATTGCTACGCTCGTGCTAGTGCTCGTGCGCTGGTATCAATCTCGGTCGGCAATTTCAATTTCTTATGCTCGTTCTCAGTGGGCGGCGATACTTGTAATCGTACTCTCCGTATTTTGTATCTTCCTTGGAGCATGGATCGTTGGTGTGCTTCCGGAGCGAATCTCTGTTGTGCAGGTGGAAGTTCGTCCGTCATGGCAAGGTACCTTCCAAATCGGTGAACAGTCGCTCAATAACCCGAAAGCATTGATATTCGGGGTAGGTCCGAACACGTTTACGCGACAGTGGGGCCTCCACAAACCAATCGAGGTAAATCAGACACCGTTCTGGAATGCGGACTTCAATGTGGGTGTTGCTCCGATCCCAACGTCGTTTATTTCGCTTGGTATCATCGGGGTGCTTGCATGGCTCGGCTACATCGTCTCGGTTTTGTGGACTTCGATAGGCATGTGGGTGCGCCGTCGCGACATCATCATCTCCGCACGCGTGCTCGCAGTATCCATTGGTGCGGTGTATATGCTCGCGTTCCACCTCTCGTCGGTTCCCGGAACTTCGCTCGGACTTCTCATGTTTACCATCACCGGACTCTTGATCGCTTTTGCGATGCAGAGTACTGGTGCAGAGCGCCGGTTTACTCTCACGGGTGGCAATTCAAAAAACGCGGTTAAGCTTGCCATCGCGGTGATTATCGTAGTACTCGCCATCATTTCATCTATTGGCATCGTGCGCGCGGTACTCGCAGATTCAACGATCAATCGGGCGATCGTGAGCTACAACTCGACGCAAAATCTGCAGACTTCAACCGATCTCATAAGTATGTCGCTCAAGATTCAGCCCTCGAACGACCGTGCTCACCGCGCTGCAGTAGAACTTGGACTACTGAAACTACAGCAAATCATCAACTCAAATGACCCCGATCAGGAGGCTGCTCGTGCGAGTTTGCAAACAACTCTCGAGCAAACTATCAAGCACGGCCTCTCAGCTGTAGAAATCAACGGATTCGACTACCAGAACTGGCTTCAGCTTGCCGCGCTGTATTCGCAACTTGCCGGTGCGCAAATAGAAGGGGCATATGACAATGCGCGTGCCGCTTACGTGAAAGCGCAAGAAGCAAATCCCACCTCACCACTCCCATTGCTCAACCTCGGGCAACTCGACGCGATACAGGGAAATCTTGATGCTGCGCTCGAGAACCTCGGGAAGGCTGTTGCTCTTAAGCCCGACCTTGCGAGCGCGTACTACCTTGCCTCACAGATTTATGTAGCGAAATCCGATGCAAATAATGCGCTTCTTGCTGCCGCGCAGGCTGCAAAGTATGCACCGAATGATCCGCTTGCCTGGTACAACGCCGGTGCAATCGCATACGCAGGAGGGGCGTATCAGGATGCGGCTATAGCGATGCAGCAAGCGCTCGCACTCCAGTCGCAATACGCAAACGCAATGTATGTGCTTGGTCTTGCGCTCTTCCAAATGCAACAAACAGCCGACGCGATCACTGTATTCGAGGCACTCAATCAGCTCGACCCAAATCAACCGGTCGTGCAGCAGATCCTTTCGAACCTCAAGTCAGGCAAGCCGCTCGATACTCCGCTCAAAGGCGCGGCAACTGCGACGCAATAATTCCTATGATGGAGCGTGTGCACACCGATCACATCGCAGAAATGCGATGTGAGTATACGGTCATTTCGATTGCCACATGATCACAGAACGTGCCCGCACGGCGGCAGATCGTGCACGATATGCGCTCAGATTCCTTTCATCCGAGGTGCGCGGCCTTCAAGCTGCCGCCTCAGTGCTTGCGATGTCTGCACTGCTCTCGTCGCTCTTAGCACTTGTTCGCGATCGATTACTTGCCAATGCATTTGGCGCGTCGACCACGCTCGATATTTACTACGCCGCATTTCGGGTGCCGGATCTGATCTTTGTAGCGACTGGTGCGCTCGTATCGGTATACATGCTTATTCCCGAGCTCTCACGACGCACCGATGGGGAGCAGCGCGATTACATCGACACAATTGTAGCTGGATTCTCAGTTCTTGCGGTCATTGTGTGTTCAATCGCTGCAGTGCTCGCCCCGACAATCATTGAAGCGCTGTTCCCGCAGCTGGTAGCTAATGGCCACGAAAGCATCGTGGTTAGTATGACGCGCATTATGCTCCTGCAGCCGATACTTTTAGGGCTATCAAACATTTTGGCCGCGATAACCCAATCGAAATACCGTTATGCGCTGTATTCGCTATCGCCATTGCTCTACAACGCGGGCATCATACTTGGAGTTGCGGTGCTATATCCGATGTTTGGGCTTCGCGGACTCGCGTGTGGTGTGATTCTGGGAGCAGGACTACATGTGCTTGTGCAATTACCAAGCGCGCTTTCCGACGGGTTTTTCCGCCGGATCCCCGTACTGCGTGAGAGCGGAGCAATTTGGACGGCGATATCCATTTCCTTACCGCGTGCGCTCACGCTCTCGATGAATCAAATTACGTTCATCGGCCTCACGGCACTTGCCGGATTTTTGGCACCGGGCTCTATCGCGGTATTTATGTTCGCGTTTAATTTGCAGGCGGTCCCACTTGCTATCATCGGGGCATCGTATTCAGTTGCTGCGTTTCCAACGCTCGCTGCTTCTATTGCTCGCGGTGAGCGTGATGAATTTATTTCTTTGATTTCCACTGCTACGAAGTACGTACTCTTTTGGTCGCTGCCGGTAACGGCGCTCGTTGTAGTACTGCGAGCGCACATCGTACGCGTTATTCTTGGGTCCGGCGCATTCGATTGGACTGATACACGATTGACGGCTGCGGCGTTTGCGCTTTTTAGTCTGTCACTTGTTGCGCAGGGAATTATGTTGCTCATCGTGCGCGGCTATTATGCGGCAGGGCGCACATTTGTGCCGTTTTTCATATCGTTTGGCATGCTCATTGGAACATTGCTCTTTGGCGCTGCAAGTATTTTTGTATTTGAGGCTGACATCGTACGCGACATTGTTGAGCGGCTTCTTCGCGTGCAGGATCTACCCGGTACGGCGGTGCTCGGCCTCCCGTTTGTGTATGCAGTCGTAACGATAATCGGTTGCATTGTGCTTACGATTCATTTTGAATACCGGTTTGGTGGGTTTGTAAGTAACACGAAGCGGGCATTTATGGAGGCGGTATTTGCGGCGATCGCCACCGGCGCAGGAGCATATGTGTTCCTGTACCTCGTGAGTCCGATCATCGTGCCCTCGACGTCGCTGTCGATATTCCTGCAGGGCTTCTCTGCCGGTGTGTTCGGCATTATCTGTGCAATGCTTGCGTATTTTGGGGTGGGGTCTCGAGAGCTCGCGGAAGTATTTGCCTCAGCGCGGGCCCGCATCTGGCGCGGAGCACCTGAAGAGGGGACTCTTGTGGCGTCCGCAGAAGAGCACAGTGCGCTCTGACAAATTTCCACTCAATGTATGGGTGCAATAACAGCACGTGTTTGCAAGCCC
>JBKJSQ010000080.1:0-4856 GCA_046594495.1 Minisyncoccia bacterium
ATCGATGCGGGCATTCGCGAAGGCGACATGGTTATCGTGGAGCGGCGCGCTTCGTACAAAGTGGGGCAGATCGTTATCGCGTCGGTGGATGGCGAGTACACCATGAAGTACTACCGCAAAGACGGAGACAAGGTATATCTGGAACCGGCCAATGAACGGTACAAACCTATCTATCCGAAAGAAAGCTTTCGGATAGAGGCAGTCGTCACCGCAGTCGTGCGGAAATACTAAACCATCAAACACATAGCACCGTATGAAAAAAATAGACAACTGGCTCTCCATCCAACGGTACGTTACCGAAGCCGCGCAGATCACATCAGTGCCCACCAACACCACGACCAATGTAGAAGTGTGGGGGAAGGTTCGTTCTGCCTTCACTGTCCGTAAGAACCGTCGATTTCTCGTGCCTCGTATTACAAATATTTAGAAACCATATACACCACATCACTATGAGAATCTCAATTACACTCACGCCTCGCATTGCCACATTTATCCGCCGCGTCTTCCGTGCGCACCTCTATGTCCCGACGCGTTATGAAGTATGGAACGTGTAGAGAGCCTGCAAGGCAAAACATTTGCCATCGTCGACGTTGAAACATCCGGTACCGGACGAAGCGATCGAATTATCGAGATTGGCATCCTTCGCATCCAAAACGGCGTGTGCGTAGAAACATACAAAACCTTTCTAAATCCTGAGAAGCAGATCTCGACGTGGATAACGAGGCTCACCGGCATTACGAATTCCGATCTAGAAGATGCGCCTCAGTTTGAGGATGTGGCAGATGAGGTGGCTCGACTGCTCAAGGGTGCAATCTTTGTGGCACACAACGTAGCGTTTGACTACGCGTTTATCAAAAGCGAATTCGCGCGCGCTGATCGGTTCTTCGAAGCGCAGTGTCTGTGTACCGTACGCTTATCGCGCCTCCTTTCCCCGCGGGCAAAGCATCACAATCTTTCTGCGGTCATCCGCCGACACAAACTCACGTGCGAATCGCGACATCGTGCGTTTGACGACGCGCATGCACTTTGGCAGTTCATGCAATGGGGGCATCGCAGAAAGGCTCCCATACTTGCGCGCTCTATCAGTAAACTTTTACACACAGACCGGACCAACGAATACTTCCTCGCGCGAAGGCCGGAGTATTCTGAAGGTGATCGGGTAATCCGCTGACACATATGGCATGGGGATCGTCGAGTTCATTTCCGCGCGCGATCCTGCACATCGATGGCGATTCTTTTTTTGCATCGTGCGAAGTAGCAAAGGACCCCAGTCTCCGTGGCAAGCCGGTTATAACCGGCAAAGAGCGCGGCATCGTATCCGCGTGCACCTACGAAGCAAAAGCACGCGGCGTAAAACGCGGCATGGCGCTCCACGAGGTGCGTGCGGTGTGCCCTGATGCGATCATCCTGCCTTCGGATTACGAAACCTACAGTCTCTTTTCGAATCGTATGTATGAGATCGTTCGGCGATACACACCCACGGTCGAAGAATATTCAATCGATGAATGCTTTGCCGACCTCACGGGATTGCGTCGCACGCTCCGCATGCCGTACCACAAGATCGCGGCGAAACTGCAAAATGAGCTTGAGCGCGAACTCGGCCTTTCGTTCTCGATCGGTGTTGCCGCCACGAAGGTGCTCGCAAAAGTTGGCTCAAAATGGAAGAAACCGCACGGGCTTACCATGATCCCGCTCTCAGAAGCACACACGTTCCTCAAAAAGACCCCCACTGTTGGTATATGGGGCATCGGTCCCAATACGTCGGCCTACCTCGCGCAGCTTGGTGTAAAGACTGCGTACGAGTATGCCGCGAAGGACCAAGCGTGGATCCAAAATCACATGGCAAAGCCATATCGAGAGATTTGGCACGAGCTCAACGGCGAAGTTATGTACGAGCTCGATACCGAGGGCAGGGAAACGTATCAGTCAATCAGTAAAACAAAAACATTTACCCCGGCATCGAGTGATCCGCGCTTCGTAGCGGCGCAGCTTTCAAAGAATATCGAGAACGCGTGTATCAAGGCGCGGCGCTGGGGCCTCGCGACGGGCGATGTGTTCTTTTTCCTAAAAACGCAGGAGTTCAAATACCACGGATGCGAAATCAAACTCTCGCATGCCACCTGTATTCCACACGACATCCTTGCCGCTGTACGCGAGCATTTTCTGAAAGTGTTCAAAAAGGGAACACGCTACCGCGCGACCGGTATTGTGCTCTTGAAGCTGCAAGACGCAAATAAAACCCAGCTCGATCTCTTCGGGTCGGTCTTGAAAACCGAGGCTGCCAAATCGGTGTACGAGAGCCTCGATGAGATTTGCGGCAAATATGGGAAGCACGCGGTTTTCCTTGGTTCGAGTTTTCATGCCATGAAGCCACAGCTATCCAAGGTGGCCAATCATTCGCCGATTGCCCGCGAAGAAAAGCCGGCGCGCCACCGCGAACTCTTCCGGGGCGAAACCGAGCGCCGTCGCATCGGTGTGGCATCGCTCGG
Source organism: Minisyncoccia bacterium (assembly GCA_046594495.1). GTDB lineage: Bacteria > Patescibacteriota > Minisyncoccia > Phycocordibacterales > UBA2100 > UBA10103. Next base: position 2,490 of record JBKJSQ010000080.1, read on the forward strand.
CGAAGTCAATTAGACAATATGGCGTAGATGAAGGCTTTCATAAACGCTTCACCCCAAAAGAGTAGTCTTTCCAACTGGTGTCGAGGGACACCATTAATCAATTAACTCAATCACTATGGCAGATACAATTGTTAACACTCCGTCGCGAGATGACGGCTCAACAGCACTCGGGTGGATCGTAGCGCTTATCGTAATCCTCGCCGTTATCGTGGCAGGATTCGTGTGGGCTCGACAAGACGTTGGTATCCCAAATACCGGAACCAACATCAATGTGGAGGTTCCATCCGCCTCTATCCCAGACGCAGTCGTACCGGACGCAGTCCAGTAAAAGGTACATGTGCGCACACGAAAACCGGCCCATATGGGTCGGTTTTTGTTTGTGGTACGCTTAAATCTATGAAGAAACTTCTCGTAGCAATTATATTTATCGCAGCACTCGGCGGTGTTATGTATTTCGCTCTGTATCAGAAACCTGCTATGGTAGCAGTGCAAGGAGTTGTGCCGGAGCCAACAGTCGGCACAACCGGCGCAGAAACAAAAACTATTAAGGAAGAAGCGACGAGCCATGTCATCGACGTGGATTATCGACTCTCCGGTATTGCGGTGGTAGATGCGCATGTGGAGGCCGAAGTGCAAAAAGCTATCAACGCATTCAAAAATGATGCTCGCAATTTTAATCCGGTAGTGGAAACGCGACCATACACGTTCTCGGGGGATGTCGGTGAGTTCTACGTCGGTAACGATATCGTATCGGAACGAATCAATTTATATCAAGATACTGGGGGTGCTCATGGATTGCCGATTGTGCTTACCCTCAACTACGATGCAAATACGGGAGAAACCATCACGCTTGATCGAGCCCTCTCGCTCATAGGCATGTCGCTCTCTCAGGTAGCAGCAAAGTCGCTCGCCCAAATAAAGCAGGAGCACGGTGATTCTATGTTTCCTGATGGAGCGACACCGACTGCAGAGAACTATTCCACATTTATCGTGAGCGCATCGTCCGTAACCTTTATCTTTCAACCGTATCAGGTGGTGGCGTATGCAGCAGGGATGCCGGAGGTCACGTTTGCTCGTAAATAAGTATGGGGATTTTTCAGACTATACGCTCTTGCGTGTATGACCCGGCGTTTTACGCGAGTATGCGCGAGCGCTCGTGGACTGAAGCCGCAAAATACTATGCTGTTGTCGCATTCATTATTGTGTTTGCGCTCATTGCGCCCGTGTGGACCCTGCTCTTAAACGCTAGCCCTGAACTAATCGACAAAGCGGTTGCGGTATATCCCGACGGATTAGAGGTCACACTCGCTCATGGTGAGCTCAGTGTAAATAGGGAAGAGCCGTTTGTAATTCCAAACACTTTCACCGATGAGCTCCCTGCGAATCTGGTGGTGTTCGACACGGGGAACGATGCGTATACGCCGAGTGCATTACAGGATGCCGACACGTTGGTGCTCATGAAAAACACCTTCGCAATTACCGAGAATACCGACAGCCCATCGATCGGAAGCTCCGGTGATCAACGAATATTTTCGTACGGCACATCAACCGGCACAACAACGCTCACGAAAGCGGATATCGAATCGGTAGCGGAAAAAATCAAACCGTACGTTCGACCAGCTGCTATCGTGGGAGGCGCATTTGTATTTGTGATTGCGGTTTTGATTGGCGGCGTAGGAATGCTTGTGTTCCACCTCGTGTATACGTTCTTTCCGGCGCTGTTTGTTTATGTGTACTTCAAAATCCGTAAGCGCGACGAGGCATTCAAGACCGCATACACGACGGCGCTGTTTGCAAGCATTCCTGTCACAATCGTGTTTATGATATTCGGACTGTTTATCGGCGTACCGGCATTCACGTACACACTCGTTCTGTTGCTTATCGTGATAGCAAACGATGCGCGAACCAAAGCAAAGGAGCCAGAGGCGAGCGCATAAACAAAAAGCGGCGCACAATGCGCCGTTTGAACATGTACAGCGCTGCGTCCATTGTGAGATAAAAAAACGCAGCGCACGTTGGAGGTGCGCTGCTCAGTCCGGGAGGCGTCCAACGTGGACTCCGTAAGCGTACGCCCTAATTGTTTGCAGAATACATTCGCTCTCGGATAACGTGCAGCTCTGCTATGACCGAAGGGTCTTCGATCTTTACGAAGCGAGGCACCTGCACGCCGTCTATGGTCGCAGGTTCGTAAAACATAGCGAGTGGCCGCAGGTCAAAAATCTTGCCATTTTTGTATACATAGGCCTCGTAGAGCGGGCGATATACCTGCATGAACTGGTCCTCGGGCCTACAGTCGTGTTCGGTATGGAGGGCTACGCCGTATATATAGTACGCGTAGTTATTCACCGGGGCGTCCGCCCTGTGCTT
>JBKJSQ010000143.1:0-2840 GCA_046594495.1 Minisyncoccia bacterium
TTCAAGATCATCCTTGTGTCGCGCTCGTGTCTCAGTTCCTGTTGACATAACGACAGCACCTGTGTTATCGTGCTTCCATTCGAAGTGCTTATTTCCGCCGATAACACAGGTGCTGTCGTTATGTCAACAGGAACTGAGACACGAGCGCGACACAAGGATGATCTTGAAGCGAAACAACGCGTATACGGCGAATTGAGTATACATACGCACCCAGCTGAAGAGGGTATCGTTGCAAATGCCCCAAGCTTGTCCGACATAAAACTTTCTGAGACGGTCAACGCGCTTCGTTCAATCCCGCGTACAGAATACGTCGTGCATTCGGAAGGCATAGTTGTATACCGCGTTACGAAGGAGTGCATAAAGGCACGCATCGATTTTTACAAAAAGAACAAGGTGTCTTTCATCCACGATGAAAAAGGCGAATACAGATTTATACAAGATGTGTCGCGGGGTGAGCGTGTCTATCTTGTGAGACGCTTTTGTGAGGAAGTAGGCATTATTCTTGACGAAGCAGCATGGACGAATACCGAGAGAGTGCAACAGATTGTCGACGATATGAACAGGGCGATTCGAACCCTCAAAACGAAATGACCAAAGCGGAAGACTGAACCTTCCACTTGGAGGGCACTTGAATGGAACATTGGACATGAGTCACGTGATATATTGCCGAAATGATTGATTTCGCAACGTATGTGAAATACGGAGAGGGTCGAGCTGATCTCGCATCTCTATTTCGAGATGTCGATGCATTCGAATCTGCAATACAAACGATGGCAGAACCCTTTCGTTCAACAGGCGTTTCAGCAGTAGCGGCACTCGATGCGCTCGGGTTTGTGTTTGGGACAGCGATTGCGCGTGAGCTTGGCGTTGGTTTGGTATTGGTGCGAAAAGGCGGAAAACTACCGATTGAAAATGAATCCATGACCTTTGTTGATTACTCAGGAGAAACTAAATCTTTTGAGATCGCACGCGGAGCAATCCGCGTAGACGACACCTTTCTTATCGTTGATGAGTGGTCTTCAACCGGCGCTCAACTAAAAGCAAGTTTTTCTTTAATTGAAAAAATGGGGGGAAGTGTGATTGGGGCCGTGTGCTATAGCATGAACGCACGGGTTAAAGTTGACCCACTTCTCTCAAAATACATGTTGCATTCTCTGCTTGTGTCCGAGTCGAGCAGCTAGTGGAGTGGAAGGCTGAACCTTCCACTTAGGATGGGTGCCGAATATAGAGTAGTCGATGGTGCTCTCGGAGCTTTCCATCTGACGGGTTACACTCGATTTATGAGCACACCAGAGATCGCAGGCCCTGCATTTTTCATCGGTCGAGGTACGACCGGTGACGGCGATCTGATTTCTTTTGGATCCGGACAGCCGGACCTCCCACCACCACCAAGTGCGTTCAAGGTGTTGGAAAGGTATCGCGGTTTCAAATATGGCCTCGTACAAGGGGAATTAACACTTCGCGAGGCGATTGCGAAGGAATATCCGAGTGCTATCGCGGACGAAATTGTGATTACCAACGGAGCCTCAGAAGCAATCGATTTAGTTCTGCGTGCAATTTCTGTTTCTGGGGGGCGAGTCGCGCTACCGCGGCCGTTCTACTACTCGTATCCACACAATGTAACGCTTGCGGGAATGACGCCGGTATATTACGACCTTGAAAAAGGAAAGATTAATCTCGACACGTTTGAGAAAGCAATTCAAGGATGCCGCGCCGTTATGATTAACTCTCCGTCGAATCCGACGGGCACGGTGCAGGATGTGGAGACGCTTCGTCGAATAGAGGAAATGTGTAATACGCTCGGTGTGTATGTGCTCTCAGACGAGGTCTACAAAGACCTCATGTACGAGCGCGAAAACTATCTTCTTAAGGGCAAACGTGTTGTCACTATCAATTCGTTTTCGAAAACATACGCGATGTGTGGGCATCGCCTCGGCTACTTCCATTCACTCGATCGCGAACTCATTGCGAAAGTCGTCGATATGAAATCGCACACCTCTATGAACACCTCGATTGTCTCGCAGGCAATGGGGCTTGCGGCAATGGGCGAACGCAGTACCTATGTGGCGTCGCATGTGCCGGTGTGGGAAAAGCGTCGCGATAGCATTTACAGCGGCATGACGAAGCTCGGCCTCGATCTGTGGAAGCCTGAAGGTGCTTTTTATGTGTTTCCAAAATTCAAAAATGCATCACGTGTCATGCACGACTTGTATTACAACTACAATATGATCACGTACGACGGGACGTGGTTCGGAGATGAAAACCGACTGCGCTTTAGCTATGCGCTTGATGAATCGAAGATCGTTGAAGGTCTCGCGCGTCTCGAAACGTTTTTACAGACCGAGTATAAGACATATTGAAACATGATCGGTATTTTCGATTCCGGTGTAGGCGGCCTAACCGTACTCCATGCGATTCGACAGAATTTGCCGAGCGCAGATGTGATTTATTTTGGTGATACAAAAAATGCGCCCTATGGCGAAAAGTCGCGTGCAGAATTGTCGGACCTGACAGTCGGGGCTATACAGTTGCTTCAGAAGCGAGGAGCAAACAACATTGTGAGTGCATGCAACAGTGTCTCCGCGTCACTCGCGGTATCGCTCTTAGACGCGTTTGATTTGCAGCCGGGGCAATTAATCGAGATGGTGGGGCCTACGGTGAGCTCGTTCCGGCATGCCGATATGCGCATTGCGCTCTGCGCCACACCGGCCACAATCAATTCCGAAATTTATCAGAACGCATTCCGTATGATCGGTCTTGATATTCAAGCAATTCCGGTCCCCGGACTTGCTGGCGCGATTGAATTCGGTAAGCCTGATGCCGATCAGGACGCGGCGATA
>JBKJSQ010000072.1:0-15106 GCA_046594495.1 Minisyncoccia bacterium
CTCTTCGAGTGCGTCGTTGGTTTTATCAACTTTTTCTTGCAAATTGTGTTTCAATGCAAATTTATCGTCCTCAGTAAGAGTTCCTTCACGCTCACGCTCCTGAATCTCCTTCCACGATTCATCACGCGCTAAACGCACCGACGTACGCGCTTCCTCTAGTTTTTGTTTCGCAATCTTGATGAGCTCCGTTCGTCGCTCTCCGGTGAGCTCAGGAAATGTGACGCGCACCGAGGTGCTATCGGCAGTAGTTCCCACGCCCAAATTAGCGGCGATGATTCCCTTTTCAATATCTTTAAGGAGCGTTGAGTCGTACGCACTGATGCGAATAGAGCGGGCGTCTTCGACGGAAATATTACCCACTTGTTTAAGCGGAGTGAGCGAACCGTAAGCAGAAATTTGCACTCCGTCGAGTATCGCGGGCGTTGCTCGGCCTGTGCGAAGTCCGCCGTATTCTTTCTTGAGCCAATCCTCTGCGCCTTTAAGCTTTGCGTCTGTGTGTTTGAAATCGTAGTCCATAATGAAATGTGAATCAATATATGATTAAAGCCGATTATAGCACTGGAACGAGCAACGCCACCTGCTCTAAAAGCGGCTTCAAGAGTGACCCCTTATCGCCGGCATACATGCGGGCTCGGTACACAGACTCGAGCCCCGCTCGACGGGCAGAAGTACTTTCCTCGCTCGAATGCCTCATCTCTGCCAGTCTGCGCTCGACCGATGAAAGAAACATGATGATGTTGCCGATATCCCTCCGATCGTCATCATTCTTTTCGAGCAGCGGTTTCAACATGTCGATGCGCTCACGCACCTTGGCTTTAAGAAATTTGGCAGTGTCTACGACTGATGCATCGCTTACTCCAAGATCAAGCATCTGTGCTCGCGAGCGGAGCGTTGGAAGGAGTGTCATCGGCGACGGCGTAATAAGGAGAAATAGCGCATCGCTCGGTGGTTCTTCGAGTGTTTTAAGGAGTGCATTTTGAGCCTCTGCAGTGATTATCGGGAAAATCGCTATGAACACGCGACGCGAACCGGTCATTGATTTACCATACGCGCGCGCAGTAAGCTCACGCGCCTCGTCGATGCCGAAATGCGGATAGGTGCGCATATACACATCGGAGTTTCCTTCTATCCGAATCCCTTCGTCGCGAAGTATCCGCGTGAGCTCCGGAATCGAGGATTCGTCCCCACGCACCAGATACGTATTGCCAGTGAACATACCGATGCAGTATATCGTAGCCCGCATTCAAATGCGTGTTACTTATCGTAACCGACCGGCTAAGATTAGTATGATTGATCGCAGCCATAGCCAAACAGACTCATTCAATATTCACGGTATACTCGCGATATGTCGCAGCCAAATGATGTAGAAGTATTTGCTCTGCGCGTGACACGCGCTGTGGGCTCACCGCTTTCGATTGTGATTCACTCGATTCTTTTCGTTTTGAGTTTCGCAGCTGCGTTTGTAGGCTGGATCGCCATCGATCGAATGCTCTTGGTGCTCACCACCATCGTATCGCTCGAGGCAATTTATCTTGCGATTTTCATTCAAATGACGATCAATATCCAAAGCAAGACGATCTTGGAGGTGGAAAAAGATATCGATGCCATTCAGGAGGATGTGGAAGAAATTCAGGAGGATGTGGAAGGCATCTCCGAGGACGTTGAGGGCATTCAGGAAGACGTGGGTGAAATCTCAGAAGACGTTGATGAAATTCAAAAAGACGTTGATGAGCTGCAGGAAGATGTTGAAGAAATTTCTGAGGACGTGGAAGAGATGAGCGAAGAGGATAAAGCGGAGCAAGTACAAGAAGCCGCCGAAGACGCTCGTAACGACGAACAAAAGCGCACTCTTGAAACAATTCAAACCGATCTCCGCAAGCTGATGGAAGATATTGCTAAACTCCAGAAATAAAAAACCCGGCGAGACCCAGAAATGACCGCTCTGGCGCTTGACAGTGAACTAAAATGTGGTAAAATTTTTGTAGCACTAGATAATCAACTCTCACCACACAGGAGACCGACCATGCAGGATTGCCACGGTATCACCGCCACTCCCCACGAGAACCATCGCGATAGCGAACGCAATCGCGGGATCTGGTTCATGATGCCGGGAACAGTGTTCATGTTCCCGCTCTTCTACTTCGTAGCGACCTCGGTCTACACGGGGAAAGATCAATTCGGACCGCTCCGTGATTTCCTGTCGAAATACGAAGTTGTCGTTTTGATCGCGATGGTCCCGGTGATCGCGTCGCTTCTGTACTCGCTGTATTTGATCGTGATCAAGGATATCATCGACAATATCCGCGAGGAACGAACGGAGCGGATACTTCGACGCTTCGCACCGATGTACCAGCGGCGTATGAGTGCCGGTGAAATCATCGCGGCCGTCTGCTTCTTCGGCTTGATGGCATTTTATCTCGGTGGGATCGTGTACCTTTACTTCTTCCACTGATTCTCAGCGGGCGGAGATCGGACCTCAAAAGGGTCCGATTTCATTTTTACCTCTTTGAGATAATGGCTTTTTTGTAGGTATCGGGATGCCTGTGCGTATTCCCACGCGGGCGAATGTACACAACGATTCTCATAGTGTTGACAATTCGTCGATGCAACATTCGTATGTGGATATATTCACAGAATTGTTTTGTCATTGAGATAATCAGGGATACCATACAGCTATATGGGAATTGATAAGTTCGTTCGCAAAATCGCTCACGAGGCGGAGCGAACTAGTCGTGACTATATTCCGGGAGTAATCGAAAAATTCGAAACGCAGCGCATCCCACACAAGATTGAAAGAAAGCTTTCGATTGACGACGCCGAGCAACTCGCTTCAACGCTCGTCACACCCGCAAACCGCGAGACTCTCGACGGCTTCATATCGTCATTCCCTGACGGTCGGTACCGCGCTCGCGAAGAAGCTGGAACGCTTGCGGACGGTAATCGACATGTCCATGATTTTATTTTGAATAAGTCAGGTGAACACGCGCAGATCTTCTTTATTGATCCGGAGCACGCGATGGGCAAAAGCAAAAATCGCAATGCCTTTGGAATTCCTCGAATTGGCGACCTACGCCCCCAAATAAATGTCTTGTATGGTGCCGAACTGAGATCAAACGATCCGGTACCACGCCTCTCTTTACTTCGTTACCGCGCAGCATCTATTCCAGACGAGAGTAAACATTTGAATAAACCATCCGCTCAACTTCAAATCGCGCAATCAATGCTCACGACTGGCACGCTGCCGGACGTCTTGCAGGGTCACGAGAATGAAATATCTTTCCGTTTAGACCTCCACACCGAGGGTGACAGCTACAGGATTCTGGCGCAGGCTCGAGCGGCGCGGGATGCGGCTGATGTGGAGCATATGATCGATCACATGATCGCTAGAAAAGATATGCTCGCCACCGATCCACTAGAAGGACAACTACGACGTTTTCGCTCGATAATACGTACCCACTTTCCTCGACACTTTCGAGAGAATAATTTCGTAGTTCTTGACAAAACACAGAAGGCTGACTGAAGGCTCTTATCTATCTTTTCTGGGGTAAAGTTTTTATCTCTTCGAGATGATGGCTTTTTTGTAGGTGTCGAGGTGTTTGAGGGCTTCACCCGTTCCCTTCACCACACAAAACGGGGCGTCTTTTGCAAGACGCGCTTTTACGCCCGTCCGGCGGAAAATAAGTTCCGGTAAGTTGCGCAACTGTGAAGATCCCCCGGTCATGGTGATGCCGTTGTCGATGATGTCTGCGGCGAGCTCCGGCGGCGTTTCCTGTAATACATCTTTGATCGCGTTCACCATCGTACGGAGTTCTTTGCCAATAGCGCGTACAACCTCGTTGGATCCCACCTCAATTGAGCGCGGCATACCCGTAAGGTGATCGCGGCCTTTTACCAGCATCGTAAGTTCTTCCTCGACAGGCACAGCAGAACCGATGTGAATTTTCATTTCTTCCGCCATTTTGTCTCCGATCGCGAGGTTGGAGGATTTTTTAATGTAATCAGCGATCGCACGATCGATGCGGTTTCCAGCGCATTTAACAGAGGTCGACGCAACGATACCGCCAAGCGAGATCACCGCGACGTCGGTTGTGCCGCCGCCAATGTCCACAATCATATGCCCGCGAGCTTCGTAAATCGGAATACCTGCTCCGATTGCGGCAAGAATTGGCTCCTTCACCACATACGCTTCGCGCGCACCCGCTTTCGTAGCAGCCTCCACAACTGCACGTCGCTCGGTTGAAGTAACGCCCGCAGGAACCGATACCATTACTTCGGGGCGGAATAAGTTCCATTTGCTCAGGCTTCTTCGAATGAAATAGCGGAGCATTGCTTCGGTTACGCGGTAGTCGGCGATCACCCCATCCTTCATAGGGCGGTACGCAATAATTTCGTCTGGTGTACGCCCGATCATTTCCTTGGCTTCGTTGCCAATGGCGAGAATTTTGTTATCACGCACCGACACCGCTACAACGGAGGGCTCATTGAGCACGATTCCCTTACCGGGAACGAATACGAGGACCGTTGTCGTACCGAGGTCGATACCGAGTTTTGGAGCAAATGAAAAACCCATAGTGGGGAGCATTGTACCCTACCGCCTGCCCGCGCCAAATTACCGACCACTCTATGATGTAATTACCTCACTGATTTGTAAATACTCCTGTGATTATTCCAATTGGCTGAATTACAGGAGTTACTGGCTTTGTCGTGTCCGAGGTAATCCTTCCCGCGGGGGAATTCTATTCACCACGCAGTCTCTTTTGACGATTCATCTCGTCAAATTTCTTCTTAGATGCCGCTTTTGCCTCAGGTGTGTGGTTCTGTGGCTTGATCTCCCACCAGAACTTTTTACTAAAGTTCGGGGACTTGTCGCACACCGTTTTCAAGAAGTACAAATCTTTGGTGGGGATCTGTTGCAAGAGCTTGCCCATTCTACCCATTGATACCGGCGGCAAGCCGTCGGGTACTCGCGTTTTGTTGAGTTCCTGACAAAAATACGTCATCAGTTCCCCGCGCTCGGTTTCGTTGGTCTTCTTCATTGTGCGACTCAACTGCGAACCAATGTGTTTCATCCCGTTAGAGGCAGGTCGCGATCGCTCGCGCACCTGCAATTATCGCTGATAAGTGACAGCTCTTAGTCTGTGACATGATTCGATTGTATATCAGGTGACCGCGGCCTCTAACGGGATTCATTACGCTATTGTACGCGCATGTGCGGATTATTTGTATTGCCAAATGATATAAAAAACGTAATAGTGACGTGACTAACGGCTCGCATGAGACACATTCTCCCCGAACAAGATAATCCCGTTCTTCGATCGGTCGCCGCTCCGGTGCCGCTCGACGCTATCACAGCACCGGCTACTAAGCTGCTTATCAAAGACATGCATACGCTGCTTCGCAATGAGGAGTACGGCGTTGCGCTCGCTGCTCCGCAAGTGGGCGATTCGGTCCGACTCTTTATTGTATCGGGCCGTGCACTTGCACGCGCCGCACAGGACGAGGGAGATGAGAGCGAGCCCACCCCACTCCCCGATCAGGTCTATATCAATCCCGAAATTATATCGGTATCGCGAAAGAAAGTTGATAAACACGAAGGCTGTCTCTCGGTGCGTGGGCAGTGGGGCATGGTACCTCGATCCGAAAAAGCGACTGTGCGAGCCTATAATGAACAGGGTGTGCGCTTCACGCGCGGCGCCTCGGGTTTCCTTGCACACATTTTTCAACACGAGATGGATCACCTCGAGGGTGTACTCTACACAGACAAAGCAAACGAGCTCTATGACGACGAACACAAACACGATTAACTACGCTTTTTTTGGCACAGGCGAAATAGCTCGCTTCGTACTCGAAGAGCTTATAAGCACCAAGCAGTACCCCGCGCTTGTAATCACCGCCCCTGATTCGCCGAAGGGTCGCGGCCTCTCCCGCTCCCCCTCTCCTGTCGGAATTCTCGCAGAGAATCTTGCGCTTCCGCTTTTCAAACCGGAGCGCATCGATGAGTCAGCTGTGCAAGAGTTACAAAAAAAGAAGTGGGATTTGTTTGTGGTTGCAGATTACGGCGCACTCTTGCGCAAAAATATATTAGAAATGCCGAATAGAGGTATTTTAAATATGCATCCTTCGCTTTTGCCGCGACTACGAGGCCCCTCGCCTATCCGCTCTGCAATCCTCACCGATGAAAAGCGTACCGGCGTTACCATCATGGCCCTCGATGAAGAAATGGATCACGGTCCAATCATCGCGCAGCGACGCGTGCCGGTGGAACCATGGCCGCCACGCGCTTCCGTGCTCGAGGAAATCCTTGCGCGTGAGGGCGGGAAATTACTCAGTGACATGATGCCACTGTGGGTGAACGGCGAAATTGTGGCACAACCGCAAAATCACGACGTGGCTACCTATTGCCGAAAGTTCGAAAAACGAGACGGCGAAATCAAATTCATGGATGATGCGTGGGAAAATCTTTTAAAAATCAGAGCATATGAGGGTTGGCCGACTGCCTATGCCTTCTTTGAGCGCCCTTCGAAGCACAGAGAGCAAGCGCCGGAAACAATCCGCGTGCAGCTGCTCGAGGCACATGTACAGAACGATATTCTTGTGCTTGATACCGTTCGACCCGAAGGCAAGAACACCATGTCGTATACGGAATTCGTGCGGACCGGCGCCACGCCGATTATGGAATAAGTGCTAGCGCCCTGAGCGTAGCGTTCGCTTCACCTGCGCGCCTGCACGTTTTTCTGAAGTAATTTTTACCGTTTTCTGTTTACGAAGCTGTCGCATCACTTCGTCCTTCGCATTATCAATTGCTGCGTTGATGCTGCTTTCATGATTGACCGCGCGCACCATTTTTCGGCGAGGCGCGCGAATAAGAAACTCGGCAAAGTACAAATGTTCACCATGGCGCTGCTTCCCCGCGGCACGTCCAAGCTCCACCTCGCACCGCGATATGACGGCGTCTGCACCAAGCAGTTTCTCGAGCGCCCGCACTCGTATATCAAGATATTTTGTAACCGCGCCCGTTAGTTCGAAATCCTTCGCCATGATCCGGACGTTCATAGCGTTGATTGTACACCATTCCCATATGTGCAAATGATGAAAGACCCGTGCCAAAACAGCACGGGTCTAACAAAGAGCTAAGAATGTACCAACTCGCCCACACGGATAAATCGCTCGCCACGATAGTGGTCGGTGCATGCTGTAACGATGAAACCTTCGGTTCCAATGAGCGGTGAGCGTTTCCACCCGCCGCCAAATTCCCCCTTTTCGTGAATACGAGTGTGAGGAACTTCGAACGCCTCTTCTCGTCCCGAGAGCTTACCAGTTTCGTGCACACCAAAGACAGCGTACATTTCCTTCGACGTATCACCTCCAAGACAATACGCACCGGGCGGCACGAACAGTGATATTTCAAGCCGCGCATTGAGCGCTGCATTGCGATCACGCCGAGAGCTGCGAGCTCGCAGGTATTCGTCAATCAGTTCGCAACAGCGATTCATGCGAGCATTCACTAAGTCGACCGGAACAGCTGGTCGAATCGGAAGCAGGCGTACTTTGATCAATGAACCATCCCCTTGTGTTGTTGGACCTCTCTGTATATACAAAACTTAGCGATATCTGTCGAACTGTGGATTACTTTTGTCGGCGTTCGTATCGTCCGTAATACGAAGTTTGTGCGACCACGCGGCCTTCCATTGCAGCGCGAACGTCGGCAACAAGCACACCTTCCGGCAGATCGAGCGTGGTATCGAGCGCGTAGAGGTCAAAGTAGTAGCGATGCTCGGTTGGCTCATACTGCGGTGGCGGACAGGGTCCCATATATCCCGCTACACCATTGCCGCTCGCACCAGAGACTCCCATCACTTCACCCGGACCGATCTCTCTTTGACTGGGTGGAATGTTCATAACAACCCAGTGCAGGAACGTTCCGTCTTTCTTCAAATTTTTCGGAATATCGCGATCCTCCATGATAAGTACGAGTGATTGCGTGCCCTCGGGCACTCCTTCAATCGAGAGTGGCGGAGAAACTTGTTTTTCATCGCACGTATACATGGCAGGTATACTTCCACCGTTCTCGAACGCGCTGCTGCGCATCGCAAAAGGAACTGAGCTCGTTGTTGCTGCAACTGTGTCCTTCGGGACGGTTTCCAAATACTGCACAAAATTGCGCGAATAATAGACGTAGAGCAAAACGAGCAATGCTAGTACCCATAGAATGGCGATGATGTAGAGTGTTCGTCGAACCATACCGCTAGTGTACCGAAGCTACCCGTGTTTGAGAACTCCTCCGTTTATACTTTGTATTATCTATACAGCTTACTGCATCATGATGCTAGGATGTAGCCCATGCTCACCAAGGGGTTTCTTGTTTCTGTTCTTATTGAATTCGGACCGGTTGTTGCTTTCTTTATCGTCACACGACTGCACGGAATAATCTGGGGCACTGCAGTCTTGATACTTACAACGCTCGGCGCACTCGCGTGGTCGCATGTGCGCGATAAACGCATTCCCATATTTTCAATCGTCTCCAGTATGTTTGTGCTCATAGGAGGCGGTGCAACACTAATCTCATTCAATCCATATTGGGTGGTCGTTGAATATACGGTATACAACGGGTTATTCGGGGCGGTGCTCTTGAGCGGCTACGTGTATGGAAAAGGTTTGCTCAAACCACTGTTCGGAACGATGTTCCATATTTCAGATTACGGGTGGAAAATCCTGTCGATTCGCTGGTCGTTTTTCTTTATTGCCGTCGCAATCGGAAACGAGTACGTGTGGCGCATGTACGGCGAGGATCCGTGGGTTCATTACCGCCTGTTTGCGGCGCTCTTTCTGGCACTCTTTGGATTGTCTCAATTCTACATTGCACGTATGCATCGCCTGCCCGACGCATCGCCCTGGGGCTTACGACTGTAATAATTGTTTGGCCGACGTCTGATTTTTCGCCGTAACGGAAGCGATGTATAGCTGCAAATCATCGACTGAAACCGGCTTTACAAAATGATGATCAAATCCGGCCTGTGTTGTAAGGAGCCTGTCGATGTCTTGGCCAAAGCCAGAGAGTGCCGCGATCTTGGCCTCGGAGCGCCCTCGTATAATACGAGCAGCCTCGTATCCGCTCATACCGGGCATACTCAAGTCCATAACCACAAGCTCAGGCTTAAACGAATCAATTTCAGCAACAGCCGCTTCACCGGAATGCACGACACGCACCGCATGACCCTTGGCATGCAGCAATTTCTGTAACACCTCCGCCGCTGCCTGATTATCGTCGACAACCAGGATGCGAGTTGTTGTAACCACTACCTCTCGTTTGGGAGCAGCCATATTCTCGAGCGGCTTCTGCAAAGATAACGGCAGCCGCACAGTAAAGACGCTCCCCTTCTCATTTCCATCGCTCGCAGCACTCACATTGCCGCCGTGCATTTCTGTCAGTCGTTTGGTCAAAAACAACCCAATACCAAGACCGGCGTCAGTTCTGTTCTTCGAATCGATCTGTTTAAATGGCTCGAAAATTCGCTCGAGCATATGCGGTTCAATCCCGATTCCAGAATCAGCGATGCGGATATGTAACATCTGTCCGTCAGAATGTGCAGATATTGAAATACGGCTTCGCGCTGGAGAATATTTGCTCGCATTATTGAGAATATTGATAACGATTTGCTTTATTCGAACCGGATCGGCAAACAATATAAGACCGTCGACATTCATTGATTTGGCAAGCATCTGCCCACGAGAGAGCATAATTGGTTCAACGCTTGCTATTGATTGATCGAGTACAGTACGCACATCGACCGTTTCCTTTTGCAGTTTAAACTTCTTTTGAGTGAGTCGCGCTGTGTCCAACAAATCATCGAGCAACCGGCGAATCATATCGGTGTGAGATTCCGCATTGCGGATAGTTTCCATTGCCTCTGCAGTTTGCGGTTCGAGCTTGAGCAGTTCCAGTGAGCTTACAATCGGTGCAAGCGGATTACGCAGCTCGTGCGCGAGAATTGCGATGAACTCGTTCTTTGCTTTATCTGCGGCAGCACTTACATGGTATGCTTTTTCCAATTCGGTATACGCCGCTCGACGCTCTTGCAAAATTGAGATTACAATAAAAAAGATTGCTGAAATCAAACCGATATATATTTGATTCGCCAACAATTGCGTACTGAGAACTCCGTTCGATGGATGCGCAACAATAGAACCGGTAAAACCAAGAATCGAGGCGCAAACGAGTGCGAGTGTAAACCACCGCACATGGAATCGCACTGCAAACCAACTGAGCGCGGCAGGCAGTATAAAAATAATAGCAACGCCAAACGCCTGAAGATATAAAGTCCAGAAGAGGTAGTACGTGACACCTATCAAAAATACGAACGCTGCAATAAGCTCTACAGCCTCACGCCTCGTGACTCGAAACGACGAAACAGGAAACCACGCAAGAATGAAAGACGTGACGATCAGAACGCTAAAGATGCCGGCCCCCCACGCACGGGCAAAATTAACAAATGGCGACACGGTGAGCGTGCCCAGTGCCCACTGCGCAATTGTGGCAATTACAGGCTCAACCATGGTTGCAAAGAGCGCAATAAGGACTAGCACGAGGGCATTGCGCAAGGACTCAATATTCAGCGCAAACTGAAAACGCTGAAACAAATACAATCCGAAAGCTGCCTGCAGCGCATAGGCAAATGCAATAATTACATTAATCAAAAAATACCCAGGAACAAAAATTGCAACAGCAAGTATCTGTGCCAGAAATATTGGAATAGTCATTCGATATCCGCCGAAAAGTACCGCTGCCATTGCTATGCCCACCGGCGGCCAAATAAGTGCAGGCGAGGTCTCGTACGTAAAGTACACATACAAGAACGCGAGCGCCGATATAAAATATGCAAGAAAAACGAACGCCATGGACGACACATCCCTCAAGGATACGCTCGCAGGCAAGGCTGTCTGACCCCTCATTGGAGAAATGTACCCATATGATCGCGCGTGTCAATTAATAAACTCATGTGCATTTTTATGAGGTAAAAAGCACGCGCTCGACCACCCAGAACAGTGCCAGGAGCGATATGATGATTGCAAATACCTTTACGAATACACCGTACCATCGTCGGTTTCGAAACCAGTAAATGAAAAGTAAGGCAAGCGATATGATGATGAGCTGTCCGACTTCAATGCCAATATTGAATGCTATGAGCGATGAGAGAAATCTGTCGTCTGGTATCGCTACATCGGTCAGCAATCCCGCAAATCCGAGTCCGTGAAAAAGTCCGAAGAAGAAAACGAGCCCAACTTTTCCCCACTGACCCGACATAATCCGCCAATGCCCATAAAATACGGTGACTATTGCCATAATGGCAATCGATAACGCAATAAACGGCTCCACGATTCCGGATGAAAGCGTGAGTAATCCAGATCCTGCAAGAATTATGGTGAGCGAGTGCGCAATGGTAAACGTGGTTGCAAGCCTCACGATTTCAAATACTGAAACGAAAACGAGCAGGAGCGATAGAACAAACAGAATATGATCCGGACCCGAGAGTATGTGATGCACCCCCATCACTATGAAATCCCAAGCGTTGTCCAGAAATGAGACGTTCTCCTGAGATCGGACAAGCTCAATGATGTCGTCTGTGGTACGGTCTGCAAACTTGGCTGCCGTTTCCGGCGATGATGAGGCAGCAAAGGCGCGCAGCTCATTGGGCGTAGCGGTGGGATGCTCCTTTAAAAACTGCACTACCTCACGTGGCAGGAGCTCGTGCGCATGAGCTTCGGCAAAGCTACCAAGAAACACTGCAGTGAGTATTAATGCTGGAGCGAAAGTTCGTATTCTCATATTTATTTTTTAGCGCTATTAAGCGCATCAGAATATACAAGCGTTGCGTACTGATCATTGGCACGAGCACTGCTGAAATATTCGCGTGCTTTTTTCGCATCCCCCCCTGCTTCATAGATAGAGCCAGCATGGAACAAGATGCCTGCATCATGTCCACCAAGTCGAAGCGCTTCTTCTATATACTTTCGAGCATCAACGATGTTCTCATTTTTAAACTCCGCCCATGCGAGCGCGTCGGCAGCATGAATTGACTGTCGCTCTGTATAGGCTCGCTTTGCGCGCGTGAGTGCCTCCTTCGCCTTGCCATGATCCGAAAGATACAGCGAGTACTCAAGATCCACATTTACACCACCCGAATCAAGGTACGCAATATCTGCAAGCGCATAGTGCTGCGCCGCTGCATCCCTCGAACCTTGAACCTCATACAAATTCGCGAGGGATTTTGCGAACTCGGCTGTCGGAAATACGGTAAACGCTTTTTCATAATATGTACGCGCCGCATCGCTGTCTCCTTCTGCAAAGGCGAGCCTGCCCAGCCCATCGAGGGCAGGCGCGTAATCGGGCAGAATTGCAAGTGCTTGTAAAAAATTGCGCTCTGCTTCTGCATGATTCGCCATGATATTGAGCTTGCCCAGTTGTGCGTGTGCCCATGCACTATTTTCGGAGTTTGCACTTCCCGCAGAAATCGCAAGCCGGAGCGCATCTTTGGCTCCCTCGAAATCACCGGTGAGCTCACGCTGATACGCAATTCTCGTGTACGCACTAAAGCCCGGCTTCAGATCCACCATGGTTTGTAATGATGCTTCGGCGTCCGCGTAGCGTCCCAGTTCAAGCTCGGCATCGCTTTTGATTCCATACATGTACGCTGCCCGAGGATTGATTGCTATCGCCTTTGAAATTGTTGCGAGCCCTTTCATAAATGCATGTCGACCGTTTTCAACAGCAGCACGCCGTGCAAGTAATTCAGCACTGCTTGGAGATATTTTCAGTGCGTTATCAAGTAGCTCGTCTATGGTTGAATACAAATTGGCATCCCCTGTTTCTCGAATCCTTTGTAAATACGCATCTGCAAGCGCGGCTGCGAGCGCTGGTTGTTCGGGAGCAGCTTCCACCTGTGTTATGAGCGTTGCGATTGTTGTATCAGTCTGTGAGGCATTTACACCTGTCGCATTACGCTCAACTGTTTGCAATTGGAACCATAGAAATGCGAAACTCGCAGTGATCGATATGAGCGCTGCGATTACAAATACTCCGGTACTTCCTTTAATCATATGCTAGAAGGGTTGGTGATCGTATCACCCGGGTGGGAATTTCCACCCGGGTGATTCGTATACCTAATTCGCGTGCGGTCGTGAATCATACCCATTCCACGGCAATGCCAAGTATGGGAACGATGTTCTAAACGCTGCGTCGTTTGCATCGACCCCATCTCCCAATTGCGAAGCAAGCGGGTCTGGAGTGAATGTTGGATGGAAGAGCGGATACGCTGCTCCGGCGACTGCTTGGATTTCGATATCCGTTACGTCGTCAGCGAGGCGTCGTCCGTTCGGGAAGCCCTGCGTGTCACCTCCGAGCACACCCATTCGATTTGGTGCCACTGATGGAGAGACCGCAAGATTCAGACGAAGCTGTTCCGAAGGAGTAACAGTTGCAGGCTTGGTGAGACCAGGAATACCCGTGAGGAATATTGCGATTAAGTCATCACGCTGCGAAGCGCTACCAAATCCTCCCTGCGGTGGTACTGCAATCGAGTAGATAGCATTGAGCAGTACTCCGAGTTCAGGATTTGCAACGTATTCTGCAAACTGAGCGTCATCAACTGGCTTTGATGCATTCCACACATCCTTATCTCCGAGTGGAATGACTACTTCGTTTACAAGCGGCGCGCCGAGGCGAGATACTTGTACCCAATTTCCCTTGTGATCAGACCCAACACCCGAGCGACCACGACCTTCTCGCATAACTTTCGTTGACTGACGTGAGGCGGTGGTCCAAACACCGATTACCGCGTTCGAGCTCGTCGCTGTTGTCGGTGCGGAACCGTTGTTGGTAAGGTCTTTAATCGGAACTTGCAATGCGATGGACTGGACGTTGTACCCCTTGAGACCATCGACGCCACCACCGGCATTTCCCGGTAGCGTACGAATGGTAAGAAGGTCGAACAAGCCTCCCAATTCCACGAAGAATGGGTCGTCACTCTGGCCAGCAAATACCTGTCCTCCACCCGGAAGCGATTTTACAGCTGCCGCTTGGAGCGATGCGTAATTTGGAGTCGACTTCGGACCAACGTTTGACGGTGGCGTCGGTACATCCGTCGCAATCACTGTTTCAACGTTCTTTCCTTTGTTTTTTCCATACACAACCTTCGTCACGGTATAGGTTTGTCGGATGTTGAAGTCAGGATCAGTCAGAGACGTGATCGGACCGGTGTTGTACAAGAATGTGTTTGGATTCTGTATCGCGGTCTTGAATCGGAACTGATACGAAATATCAGGCTGCGCATCTGCGTTATTGTCGACTTTGATTTCGTAGAGCACATTGTCGTCAAACTGATAAAAGTTCGGTCCACCTGCCGGTTCCTGGAACGGTAGGTAGTTCGCAATGAGCGTTGCGGTCGATGATGCGTCCGGACTCACGAATGCGTAGAGATCTGTTGCGTCTGCCTTTGGGTCCCCGCTAATAAGCGGAGCCTCGCGATGGCTCGACGCCATGCCGATTTGCACTGATGTGAAGAGTGCCACTAGAGCGATTGCGACTACTCCAGCAAGAACGAATGGTCTCGCTACAATTGTTTTGTTCATAGTTAAAGATGATTCGAATAAGTTAATAATTTGATATGTGTGTTTATTCACAAATACCCATGTAAAGCAGACTATACATTAGTGAATGAAGACTAGGTGAATACCGTCTGCATCACAAAATTATGCACACACGTTCACATGAAAATACCGTCGCGCAAAAGGCGCGGCGGTATTACATTGCAATACGCAAATCTCCTATTGCTCCTGCATCACTCCAATCACGTTGCCTGCCGGATCTTTAAACCATGCCATAGCTCGCGGCCCGGGTGCACCCTCCGGGGTACGAACTATTCCCTTCTCGTCTGTTTTGAGCATATCCATATCGTAGTGCTGCATCTCGACGCCCTTCTGAGTCAGCTCCGCGACAGCCGTATCTATGTCATCAACTTGAAAGTTAAGCACTGTGTATGTTGCAGCCATATGATCTGCCTTCGGGTAAATAAATAGCTGACCACCAAATGCGAGACGGATAGAAAGGCCA